>NZ_PYHV01000022.1:31139-39291 GCF_004766475.1 Pseudoalteromonas sp. KS88 | reverse complement strand
AAGAATGACTCGTGAGAGTAACAAAGAACGGCTTAGATTTTTAGATATTTCTAGATCTTCACTAGCAGAAGCAAGAACACAGATTTATATTGGGATGGACATTAGTTACATAGATATTAATATAGGCGCTCAGTGGATAAATGAAACCATTGAATTATCAAAAATGTTGACAGCCCTCAAGGCAAAAATAAAATTTGATAGCTGATAGCTGATAGCTGTGCTACAATTCCTGCCAATTTTTTGTATGAGTTAAGTAACACCGCAATGATCTTAGATGACATCCGTATTGTTTTAGTAAACACCTCGCATTCAGGTAATATTGGTTCTGCAGCACGTGCAATGAAAACCATGGGCTTATCAAAGCTTTATTTGGTTGATCCAGCGTGTGAAGTTGATAGTCATGCCAGTGCACTCGCTGCCGGTGCTACTGATGTCCTAGGTAATGCGGTAATTGTTGATACCGTTGCAGATGCTATTGCAGATTGTGCGCTTACCATTGGTACAAGTGCGCGTTCACGTACTTTATCTTGGCCTATGGTTGAGCCACGTGAATGTGGTGAAAAGCTTGTCGATGAGGCTGTAAATGGTCCTGTTGCGTTAGTATTTGGTCGTGAAAATAGCGGGTTAACTAATGAAGAACTACAGCTTTGTAATTACCATGTGTGTATTCCTGCTAATCCAGAATACAGCTCGTTAAACTTAGCAATGGCGGTACAAACACT
The DNA here is from genome assembly GCF_004766475.1 of Pseudoalteromonas sp. KS88. Taxonomy (NCBI): domain Bacteria; kingdom Pseudomonadati; phylum Pseudomonadota; class Gammaproteobacteria; order Alteromonadales; family Pseudoalteromonadaceae; genus Pseudoalteromonas; species Pseudoalteromonas sp. KS88. The sequence continues at coordinate 38,569 of NZ_PYHV01000022.1, read as the reverse complement.
GTGTTATGAAACGCGTATGGCATTTTTAAATCAACAACCTAAAAAAGTTGAAGAAGACGAAGCGGTATACCCAAGCTCAAAACAAACCGAGTTATTTTACGACCACCTAGAAGAAACACTGCATAACACCGGCTTTATTATTAAACAGCATCCTGGTCTCGTTATGACCAAGTTGCGTCGTTTATTCAACCGAGCACGCCCAGAAGACGCTGAGATGAATATTTTACGCGGCATTCTAACGTCAATAAACAAGTCTATAAAATAAGCGAAAGTTATAAGCACTAATACTTGACTAAATTACTCAGGTAATTACAATGAACACAATACTTGACCAAAAAGGTCGGGTATTGAAGTTTGTCTGATAGCTGATAGCTGATAGCTTCTAAGATAATACTTGACTATTTTACTCTGGTAATTAAAATTTGCACTCTTTTGTGCGGGGGCTCTATGAAGTTAACATCAAAAGGCAGATATGCCGTTACAGCTATGCTCGATGTTGCACTACATGCAAATGTAGGTGCCGTACCCCTTGCCGATATTTCAGAACGACAAGAAATTTCTTTGTCATACCTTGAACAATTATTTGCCCGTTTACGTAAAAATGGTTTAGTAAGTTCAGTGCGTGGTCCAGGTGGGGGTTATTTACTTGGTCGCGACTCAAGCACAATTTCAGTCGGCGATGTGATAAGCGCCGTTGATGAATCAGTCGATGCAACGCGCTGTCACGGCGCAACAGGCGGATGTCAAAGTGGCATGCGTTGTTTGACCCACACATTATGGTCAGACTTAAGCACGCGGATTGAAGACTTTTTAAATGGTATTACCCTTGCTGAATTGGTTGAGAAATCCGACGTTAAAGAAGTCGCATCTCGCCAAGATAACAGCGTTAATAATGCAATTAAGCAATTGGAAAATATTCAAGTAAGCTGTCAACTATAAGTTGGCGCCAGCGGAGATAGAAATGAAGTTACCGATTTATTTAGATTACGCAGCAACCACGCCAGTTGACGAGCGTGTTGCAAAAGAAATGATGCAATGCCTAACAATGGATGGCAATTTTGGTAACCCTGCATCACGTTCACACCGTTTTGGTTGGCAAGCTGAAGAAGCAATCGATCAGGCGCGTACTGATATTGCTGACCTAATTAATGCAGATCCACGTGAAATCGTTTTCACGTCGGGCGCAACAGAATCAAACAACCTTGCAATTAAAGGTGCTGCACAGTTTTACAAAAAGAAAGGTAAGCATGTAATTACCGCTAAAACTGAGCACAAAGCTGTTATCGACACGTGTCGCGAGCTTGAGCGTCAAGGTTTTGAAGTAACTTATTTAGATGTTGAAGAAAACGGTTTACTCGACCTTAAAAAGCTTGAGCAAACAATGCGTGAAGACACCGTATTAGTGAGCATCATGCACGTGAATAACGAGCTAGGTGTGATTCAAGATATCGCGACAATTGGCGAAATGTGCCGCGAGCGCAAAATCATGTTTCATGTTGATGCAGCGCAAAGTGCAGGTAAAGTATTAATCGATATTCAACAGCTTAAAGTTGATTTTATGTCGCTCTCAGCACACAAAGTATATGGCCCTAAAGGGATTGGCGCGTTGTACGTTCGTCGTAAACCACGTGCTCGCCTTGAAGCGCAAATGCACGGTGGCGGTCATGAACGTGGTATGCGTTCTGGTACTTTAGCAACTCACCAGTTAGTTGGTATGGGTGCTGCATTTAGAATTGCAAAACAAGATTTTGAAAAAGATCATGCTCACATCAGTGCGCTACGTAAGCGTTTAATTGATGGCATTATGGCTGATATGGATGAAGTGTACTTCAACGGTGCACAAGACCAATCAGTACCAGGAATTGTTAACATCAGCTTTAACTTTGTTGAAGGTGAGTCGTTATTAATGGCTGTTAAAGATATTGCTGTATCATCAGGTTCTGCCTGTACATCAGCAAGCTTAGAGCCTTCTTATGTATTACGTGCGCTTGGCCGCAATGACGAACTAGCACATAGCTCAATTCGTTTCAGCATTGGCCGTTTTACCACCGAAGAAGAGATTGATTATACCGTCAATTTAATGAAAAACTCTATCGGTCGCTTACGTGAGATGTCTCCTTTATGGGAAATGCATCAAGAAGGTGTTGATTTAGATTCAGTTGAGTGGGCACATCATTAATTGATGGGCACACCCACTAGCAGGTAGTGAGGATAGTATTATGGCGTATAGTGATAAAGTAATTGATCATGTTGAAAACCCACGTAACGTAGGTGTTTTAGACAAAAGCGATCCATCAGTAGCAACCGGTATGGTTGGCGCACCAGCATGTGGTGACGTGATGAAGCTACAAATTAAAGTATCTGATACCGGTGTCATCGAAGATGCTAAATTTAAAACGTATGGTTGTGGTAGTGCAATTGCATCTTCATCACTGGTAACAGAGTGGGTGAAAGGCAAAACATTAGACGAAGCTGCAACGATTAAAAACACTGATATCAGTGCTGAGCTTGAGTTACCGCCAGTGAAAATTCACTGTTCGATTTTAGCAGAAGACGCTATCCAAGCAGCAATTGCAGATTACAAAAGTAAACAAGCGAAGTAAGAGATAACCATGGCAGTGACATTGACAGATGCGGCAGCAAACCGCGTAGAATCATTTTTAGCAAATCGCGGTAAAGGCCTAGGCCTGCGCGTTGGCATTAAAACGACGGGCTGTTCAGGTCTTGCTTATGTTCTTGAGTTTGTAGACGATTTATCTGAAGGCGACGAAGTATTTGAATCCCAAGGGGTAAAAGTAATCGTTGATGCTAAAAGCTTAGTATACATAGATGGTACAGAGCTTGATTACACCAAAGAAGGTTTGAATGAAGGGTTTAAGTTTATAAACCCGAATCAAGCTGATGAGTGTGGTTGTGGCGAAAGCTTCACAGTTTAATCGCTCATTGCAATTGTATTCTTAAGCCCTGCACCTGTAGGGCTTTGTTCTATCTGAAATTTATATGGTTTGATAATGCGCTATTTTGAGTTGTTTGCAATACCTGTTGATTACCAAATTGATTTGGCCACAGTCAATAAAAACTACCTAGAGCTACAACGTGCCGTTCATCCTGACCGACACGCAAATAGCAGTAGCCGCGACAAATTATTAGCAGTGCAAAATGCTGCTGAAATTAACGATGCACTACAAACACTTAAGCACCCGGTAAAACGTGCCGAATACATGCTAAGTGAGCTTGGTGTTGATATTCGTGCTGAACAACAAACCCTGCAAGACCCGCTATTCTTAATGCAACAAATGGAACTACGTGAAGAGCTTGAAGAGTTAAGCTCAAGTAGTGATCCAGATGCAGCCATTAACCAGTTTGAGCAGCAAATAAAACAACTCGATAGTCAATACAGTGCACAACTTGCAGCACAGCTGGCAAGTGATGATGAACAGCAATGGCAGCTAGCGGCAGATAACATTCGTAAGCTTAAGTTTGTTTATAAATTACGTGATGAACTAGAACGTATTGAAGACAGTTTATTCGACGATTAATTTTTTAACTTACTGATTAAAGTAAGTAAAAGCGAGTTAAAAGAGCATTATGGCATTATTGCAAATTGCTGAGCCGGGGCAGAGCGCGGCACCACATGAACATAAGTTAGCCATTGGTATCGACCTTGGTACAACCAACTCATTAGTCGCGACGGTACAAAGCGGTGAAGCACGCACATTAACCGATGTGGCTGGGGCTGCTATGTTGCCTTCAGTAGTACGTTATCAAGCTGATAGTGTGACAGTCGGTGAGTACGCAGCGCAAGCCGCTACGCAAGACCCAGCAAATACGCTTATCTCTGTGAAACGCTTTTTAGGCAAAACTCAAACAGAAATACAACAAAGCTACGGCCAATTACCTTATGATTTTTGCGAGCATGATGGCGCTTTAGCGATCAACACTGCAGCAGGTAATATCAGTCCAATCACTGCTTCTAGTGATATTTTAAAAGCACTTAAACAACGTGCAGAAGAAAGCTTTGCAGGGCAAGATATTTTAGGTGCCGTGATCACCGTACCTGCCTATTTTGATGACGCACAGCGCCAAAGCACAAAAGATGCGGCAGAGCTTGCTGGTATCAATGTACTGCGCTTATTAAACGAACCAACAGCAGCAGCTGTGGCCTACGGTTTAGATTCGGGTCAAGAAGGCATTATTGCTGTTTATGACTTAGGTGGCGGCACCTTTGATATCTCAATCCTGCGTTTAAACCAAGGCGTATTTGAAGTATTAGCAACCGGTGGTGATTCAAGCTTAGGTGGTGACGATTTTGACTCATTACTAGTTGATCACTTTAAACGTGAAACAGGTGTAACGAACTTATCGCCTTCAGTACTTCGTTTATTCATCAATAAAGCTAAAGCCTGTAAAGAAGCGTTGAGCCAATACGCGAAAGTTAATGTTGGTCTTGAGTTTGGCGACGAAAAATACATGGTTGAAGTCACCCGCGAAAAGTTTGAAGAACTGGCAATGACGCTAGTCAAAAAAACACTGCGTTCATGTCGTCGTGCAGTTAAAGATGCAGGCATTGTTAATGATGAAGTATTACAGGTGGTTATGGTCGGTGGTTCGACTCGTATGCCGATTGTACGTAATCAAGTCGCTGAGTTTTTTAATAAAGAGCCACTAACTTCGATTGACCCAGATCGCGTTGTTGCCTTAGGTGCAGCATTGCAGGCTGACGTATTGGTAGGTAATAAACCAGACTCTGATATGTTATTGCTCGATGTTCTCCCTTTGTCGCTAGGTCTTGAGACCATGGGTGGCCTGGTTGAGAAAATTATTCCACGCAATACCACAATCCCTGTTGCACGTGCACAAGAATTCACCACATTCAAAGATGGCCAAACAGCCATGTCATTGCATGTGCTACAAGGCGAGCGTGAGCTGGTTGATGATTGTCGTTCATTAGCTAAATTTAGCTTAAAAGGCATACCTGCAATGGCTGCTGGTGCAGCGCATATTCGGGTCACCTTTAAAGTGGATGCCGATGGTTTACTGAGTGTGTCAGCCATGGAAAAGTCGACTGGTGTACAAGCTGATATTCAAGTAAAACCGTCTTTTGGTTTATCAGATGACCAAGTAGCAAATATGCTAAAGGAGTCAATGACAAACGCCAAAGATGATATGCAAGCACGCATGCTCAAAGAGCAGCAAGTAGAAGCGCTGCGTGTTATTGAAGCACTTGAAGCGTCACTAGCTACAGATAGCCAATTGCTTGATGAAGCAGAGCTTAGTATGTTAAAAACTGAAATAGCTGCGCTCGCTGCTATTCGTGAGTCAGCCGTTGAGCCAAGTGATATTAAAGCAGCCATTGAAAAAGTGGATAACGCCAGTAGCGTGTTCGCTGAAAGAAGAATGGATGCATCGATTAAAAAAGCACTGCAAGGGCAGTCAGTAGACAACGTTTAAAGAGGTTAGAATGCCACAAATTATTTTTCTTCCCCATCCGGAATTATGTCCTGACGGCGCAGCAATCGAAGGGCCAACAGGTGAAACGGTACTTAACGTTGCTTTAAAAAACGGTATCAGTATTCCACACGCCTGTGAAAAATCATGTGCGTGTACAACGTGCCACTTAGTTATTCGCGAAGGTTTTGACTCGCTAGATGAAAGCGATGACTTAGAAGACGACATGCTAGATAAAGCGTGGGGTTTAGAGCCTGAGTCACGTCTTGGCTGCCAAGCAATCATTAAAGATGAAGACCTTGTGGTTGAAATACCAAAATACAATCTCAATATCGTTAATGAAGAGCATTGATTTAAAGCAGTAAGCTTTGAGCCGTCAGCCGTCAGCCGTCAGCCGTCAGCCGTCAGTATAGAGATAAAACCATGCTTGACTTAACAAGCATGGTTTTTTTATTTTAAGCTGATAGCTGATAGCTGATAGTTACACATCGGAGGGATTTCTATGTCACATCTTATATTTACTGATTCATTTATTAACGGTGAGTTTTACCCAGCAGATTCTCACTTTAATGTAACTGACCCCGCGACAGATAAAGCGATTGCTTCAGTTAGTGATGTTGACCAAGCTGGCGTACAACAAGCTATTGACGCAGCTCACGGTGCGTTTATTAAACTAAAATCGACTAATCCTTCTTCGCGAAGTGAAGTATTAATGCGTTGGCACGAATTAGTTATAGAGCACAAACAAACCCTTGCCGAGTTGATGACAAAAGAGCAGGGTAAACCGCTCAAAGAATCCCTTGGTGAAGTAGAGTACGGTGCCGGTTTTATTAAATGGTTTGCTGAACAAGCAAAACGCAGTTATGGCGATGTGATCCCACCGACCGACAATCAACACCGTTTAACGAGCTTTAAGCAACCAATTGGCGTTGTGGCTGGTATAACACCGTGGAATTTCCCTATTGCCATGGTGACTCGCAAAGTAGCCCCAGCTTATGCCGCAGGCTGTAGTTTTGTATTAAAGCCCTCAGAACATACGCCGCTTTGTGCTCTCGCATTGGCTTATTTAGCAGATCAAGCGGGCTTTGAAAAAGGCGCCTTTAATGTACTGGTTTCTGAAAATGCTAAAATGGTCGGTGAACTGCTAACAGAATCTGAGGTTGTTCGTAAGTTTACTTTTACCGGTTCAACCGGTGTGGGTAAGCAGTTACTATCGCAATGTGCCTCAACAATTAAACGTACATCAATGGAGCTCGGTGGCAATGCGCCATTTATTATTTTTGATAATGCTGATTTAGATGAAGCCGTTACAGGCCTGATGGGCGCTAAATTTAGAAATGCTGGGCAAACTTGTGTTGCAGCTAACCGCATTTTTGTGCAGCGCAATGTGTTAGATGAGGTGGTTAAAAAGCTCAATGAAAAAGTAAACTCATTAAAAGTCGCCAGCGGTTTTGCCGACGACTGCGATATTGGTCCGCTGATATATGCCAAAGCAAAACAAAAGGTTCAAGACTTGCTGAGTGATGCAAAACACAAAGGCGCGACTCAAATAAATGATGTCCAAGAATTAGGGGGTAACTTTCAAGCACCTGTTATTTTAACGGGTGTTACCCCTGAAATGGATATTTACCACCAAGAAGTATTTGGCCCGGTAGTTAGTATTATCCCATTTGATGAAGAGGCCGAAGTACTCGCCCTTGCCAATGATGTGCCGTATGGCCTGGCCGCTTATTTTTATAGCCAAAATATCAAGCAAGTCTACCGCGTGAGTGAAGCATTAGAATATGGCATGGTGGGTATTAATGAAGGGCTGATCTCCAACCCCGTTGCGCCTTTTGGTGGTGTAAAACAATCAGGCCTAGGGAGAGAAGGCGGCCATCAAGGGCTCGACGAATACCTCGAAGAAAAATATGTGTGTATGAAAGTTTAGCTGTAGGCTTTAAGCCGTCAGCCGTCAGCCGTCAGCCGTCAGCCGTCAGTTT
>NZ_PYHV01000022.1:7902-31087 GCF_004766475.1 Pseudoalteromonas sp. KS88 | reverse complement strand
ATAGCTGATAGCTGATAGCTTTTATTTCAATTAATGATAGCGCTGTCATTTTAGTTTTTATATGATGGGGAGGAATTTATAAACAATAATAAGAGATTATGCAGGGGGAAATGCGTAGTCTTAGGGTATAAACGAGGAGAGAGTAATGGATTTAAAAAAGCACGCATTGGCAGGTTTGATTGCTGCGATGCCATTTATGGTGCAAGCGCAGTTTTCGCAAAGTGATATAGACAGCTTTGCAAAACAGACCACATTAACATTTGCAGTCATCGACAACTTTCATAATAAAGACGCCGGTTTTTTAGGAAAGATCACCTTAAATAACCAATCAAACGTTGCACTTCCTGCTGGTGAAAGTGATTGGCAGCTTTACATTCACTCTGTCCGTAAAATTAATACTGAGCATGTTGCTGGTTTAAATATTGAGCACGTTAATGGTGATTTACATCGTATTGTACCAACTAAAGATTTTAAAGGTTTAGCAGCAGGCAAAAGCTTAGATATCGAGTTTGATGCACAAGTCTGGGTTGTGGCTTATACCGATTTTATGCCGCGAGCATTTTTTGTCTCTGGGGATAATACGCCTGCTATCTTTGCGAATACCGATACAGAAGATATGACTCAATTTGTAGCGCCATTCGAGCGTGAAAATCAGTTGCGTCGTTATAACGAGCCTAAAGATCGCACTGTATTAATCACGCCACAAGTGCGCTATGAGCGTAACCAAGCCGCGGCTATTAAAGTATCTAAAGAAGACGCACTAAAACGCATTATTCCAAAACCGCAAAATATTGAATTTAATCGTGGTGTTGCCAAACTTGATAACAGCTGGCAAATTCGTTTTCAGGGTCAATTGAAAAGCGAAGTGATGGTTTTCATGCAAGACTTGCAAGATGACTATGGTCTAAAACTTAAAGCACAGCCTGATCATATTAAAGCCAACAATGAAAAACTGATCAGCTTAAAAGTAAACCCAAATCTTGCAGAGGGTAAAAGCGAAAGTTACACCCTTGAAATTGATGATGACAAAATTGAGATCGTTGGCAGCGATAATGCTGGTGTATTTTATGCTATGCAGAGCTTCTTAAACTTAATACCAGCAAATAGCCAAGGTGCGGTAGAGATGCCACAGCTGGAACTTGAAGATAGTCCGCGTTATGAATGGCGTGGCATGCATTACGATAATGGCCGTAACTACCATGGTAAAGAAGCCATGTTCAAATTAGTTGAACAAATGGCGCGTTACAAGATGAATAAGTTGCACTGGCACTTTTCGGAAGATGAGGGCTGGCGTTTAGAAATCCCAGGTTTACCTGAATTGGCTGAAGTGGGTGGTTACCGTTGCTTTGATCTTGAAGAAAAAGCGTGCTTGTTAACACAGTTGGGTACAGGTCCGTTTAAGTCTGGTTCAGGTAATGGATTTTTAACTCGTGATGAGTTTGTGGAGTTATTAAAGTTTGCTAAAGACCGCCATATTCAAATTATTCCTGAAATAGAAGGCCCAGGTCACGCGCGTGCATCTATTAAAGCTATGGAAGCGCGATACCATAAACTCAGCGATCAAGCTAAGCAAACGGCTAAAAATAATTTAACAAATAAAAGACAAACCAACAAAGAAGTACAGCAAGTTGATATCAGTGCAGCTACACAATATCTATTGAGCGATCCGAATGACACCTCCGTGTACATGACGGTGCAAAACTACAAAGATAACTCAATGAATGTGTGTATGGATTCAACCTACGCATTTTTAGATAAAGTGACTTACGAATTACAGCAGATGTATCGTGAAGCGGGTGTGCAACTCAAAAACTTGCATATAGGCGGGGATGAGGTAGGTGCAGGCTCTTGGGTTGGTTCACCTATATGTCAAGCAATGTTCGCTAACCCAAATAATGGGGTAGCAGGGCCAGCTGATTTAAAGCCTTATTTTACTCAACGCGTAGCTAAAATGCTTGAAAAGCGTGGGATATCGCCGGGTATCTGGGAAGACGGTATTATGTATGATAAAACAAACTCGTTTAAGCGTAATGAGTTCCCAAATAAGACCTTTACAGTAAACGCTTGGGATAATATTTGGGAGTGGGGAGTTGCCGACAGAGCGTACCGCTTAGCGAATGCAGGTTATCAAGTCATTCTTTCACATGGTACGCACTTGTATTTTGATCACCCGTACGAGGCGCACCCTCAAGAGCGTGGCTACTATTGGGCAACGCGCTATACTGACACCGCAAAAGCATTTAATTATATGCCAGATAATGTGTACGCTAATGCAGACTATACACGTACTCGTGAGCCGATAGACAACTTAGAAGCACTTGTGGGTCGCCCATTGCCGCAACTTGAAAAGCCTGAAAATATTTTAGGTATGCAAGGTCAGGTTTGGTCTGAGACGATTCGTACCGAAGAGCAAGTGCTAGCCATGATCTTCCCACGTATTTTATCTGTTGCTGAGCGTGCTTGGCATAAAGCTCCATGGGAAGGCGAGCAAGCTAATACAAAACAGCGTGCTAAAGATTGGTCACAATTTGCCGCTGCGGTGGGCCTTAAAGAGTTAACTAAACTGGCCAAAGCTGATGTAAGTATTAATTTACCTGTCCCAGGCGGAGTGGTTGAAGATAGTAAATTAAAGGTTAATACTCCTTTTACTTACTTAGAAGTAGAGTACAGCTTGGATGATGGTCAAACTTGGCAGCGCTACACAGCTCCGATCAGTGTTTCTAAATCGCAGAAAATCGCTTTAAGAAGCCGCTTAAATGAGCAACTGCATAGCAGAATTACCTATATAAATTAATATATTAGTAAGTAGTTTTAAATTGAAAGGGCCTTTAGGCCCTTTTTTATGCCAATTGTAAAATAAATAGTTACTAGTAATATGCCTGTAATTAACGTAAAGTTTTATGGCAGCGCTGTCATTTTTGTTAGGGTAATGTTATAAATTACCCTCTAGAATGAAGCTATGTGAAGTAAATCTAGTTAAGATACTTACTAAAATATAGATAACTATAATTAAAGCTCGCAACAAGAGAATGTTTTATGGAAGCCACCGTGTCAAATAAGCAAAGTAATTTTATACCCATGGCGATAGTCGCCACTCTATTTTTTATACTCGGTTTTGCAACCTGGTTAAATGGCTCATTAATGCCTTACTTAAAACAAGTATTGCAACTAACGCCATTTCAGGCATCGCTGATTTTATTCTCTTTTTATATTGCAGTAACCTTTACTGCCGTACCTTCAGCGATGATTATTCGTAAAGTCGGCTATAAAAATGGTATGGCACTGGGTATGGGCACCATGATGGTTGCTGGTCTACTCTTCATTCCTGCTGCAAAAACGCAAGTATTTGCCTTGTTTTTATTTGCACAGCTAGTGATGGGGGCAGGTCAAACATTATTGCAAACGGCGGTTAACCCGTATGTAGTTCGTATTGGGCCAGAAGAGTCTGCAGCGGCACGTGTTAGTGTAATGGGTATTTTGAATAAAGGTGCCGGTGTAATTGCACCGATTGTTTTCACAGCGCTTATTTTAAGTGACTTTACAGGTTCAGTGGGTAAAGAGTTAACTCAGCTCGAAATCGATGCAATGGCAAATAGCTTGATTTACCCTTATTTAGGTATGGCTTTATTTATCGGTGCGCTTGGTTTTGCTGTAACAAAAATGCCACTACCTGAACTATTAGATGACGAAGAGCAAGGTCAAAAAGGCCAAGTGAAAGCCGCTTTAGCACATCCTAGCTTAGCGCTAGGTGTTGTTGCATTATTTGTTTATGTTGCTGTTGAAGTAATCGCCGGTGATACAATTGGTACTTTTGCTTTATCGCTAGGTGTTGAAAAATACAGTGTTATGACCTCTTATACCATGGCTTGTATGGTGCTAGGTTATATTATTGGTATAGCACTCATTCCACGCGTAATATCTCAGCAAGCTGCTTTGAGTGTATCAGCTATTTTAGGTAGCATTCTAACAGTGGCCATTGTAGTGAGTGATTCAAGCTCTGTGGTTGTTGCAAGCGCGCTTGGTTTAGAAGTGCAATTACCAGATACACTATTAATGATTGCTGTGTTAGGATTCGCTAATGCAATTGTTTGGCCTGCTGTATGGCCACTGGCACTTTCAGGTTTAGGTAAGCTAACCAGTGTTGGTTCTGGTTTATTGGTAATGGGCATTGCCGGTGGTGCATTTGGTCCATTATTTTGGGGCCTTGCCAGTGGAGGTGTTGACTCTGCTGACGCACAGCAAGCAGCCTATATTGTAATGTTACCTTGTTATTTATTTATCCTTTTCTATGCTGTTAAAGGCCATAAGATGAAAAGCTGGAAGTAAGTGACTTTCTAGAACCTAATTATTGAAAAGAATTTCTATAATGTAGAAATAATCCCGTGTGTAATGCCACCGAAAGGTGGCATTTTTTTGTCCAAAAAAAAATGAAGCACTTTGCGCGCTGGCGAAGTTAAAGTTTTTAGGAGCTAGGAGCTAGGAGCTAGGAGCTAGGAGCTAGAAGCTAGGAAGTGACTAGAGGCTAGGTATAGTCGAAGCCCTGTGCACTCTGTGGTAAAATTGTTTAAATGGTTAGCTCACCGCAGAGGTAAAGATTAAATGGTTAAAAGTCTGCTCATCACAACCGGCAGCACGCAGCAAATAACCCAAAGCCATGTTTGGATTTTCTATACAAGAATTAAAATGGAATATTAAACAAAGAAACGATATTAATAAGATGGGAAAGATGGGGCGATTGACGGGGCTTGAACCCGCGACAACCGGAATCACAATCCGGGGCTCTACCAACTGAGCTACAACCGCCACAACACACCTTGTTTGGTGTGGCGCGGATAATACATAAAATTATAAATCTTGTGAAGGGGTAAGCGTAAAAAAATTGAAAAAAAATAGAATATCAATCATTTTGAATAAAAATCATTCTTTTCATACTGTGTTCATGTTGTAAGACTACACTTTCGCGCTCAGAAAATTCGTATTTCACTACGTACTTTTATACTAGCCAATAAATTAATATAAAAAAACGACTCAAATCAGATATAATTTAACCAGCAAACTGCTTAACCTCACATCAGGAGTGAAAATGGATACAATATTAAACTGGATAAACGAAAACTCAGGGTTGATCCTGCATTACGGCATACAAGCTGTTATCGCACTCGTGATCTTTCTATTGGGTGGGCGCGTTGCAAAATTTTGTGCAGGCTTAACTGAAAAAGCATTCGATAAGAAAAAAGTTGATAAAGCGGTGGGCTCGTTTGTATCAAGCATTGTCTACGCGATTGTATTTATGGCGACTATCTTGATGGCGCTATCGCAAATTGGTATCGAGACAACATCATTTATCGCTATTTTAGGTGCTGCAGGTTTAGCCGTTGGTTTAGCACTTCAGGGGTCTCTATCAAACTTTGCATCAGGTGTGCTTATTATTCTACTTCGCCCATTCAAATCAGGTGACTACGTAGAAGCTGGCGGAAAAGCAGGTACAGTCAAAAAAATCGAAATATTCTCTACGGAATTTCGTACACCAGATAATAAAGTAATCATCATGCCTAACTCGTCGATTATGTCAGGTCCAATTGTTAACTTTTCACGTGAAAAAACTCGTCGTATCGATTTAGTAATCGGTGTTGGCTATGATGCAGACCTACGTGAGGCTAAAGCGGTGCTTAAATCTGTGTTAGACAAAGAGTCGCGTATTTTAAAAGATCCGGCTTACACAGTGGCAGTCAGTGAACTTGCAGACTCAAGCGTAAATTTCGTAGTTCGCCCTTGGGTTAATTCAGCCGATTATTGGCCAACGTATTTTGATTTAATGGAAAACATTAAAATCGCGCTCGATGATGCCAACATTAGCATTCCATTTCCGCAAATGGATGTGCATTTCCACAAAGAAGATTAATACATAAAGCACGCAGGCTAAATTGCAGCTCATCGCGATTTTAGCAGCGTGCTCTTATTTAACGTTAAGTAGCAAGGTTATTTTTTAATGAAATTAAAGCTTTTATCAATTTTAGTTGCAGCATCAGCTTCAACTAACGTATTCGCTGAAGAAACTCAAACATGGGACATTACCAGTGAGCTAGGTGCCATCGTCACTAGTGGTAATACAGAAACAACTACCCTAAAAGGTGGGATCAAAGCATTACACAACTTAGAAAACTGGAATAATGAATACAAGGTTGATGGTCTTTATAAAGAAGACGAAGTTGAAAATGAAGCCGGTGCTAAAGAAACGCAGCGCACTAATGAAAAGTACTCGCTTTCAGCGCAAGGTAATTACAAATTAAACGAAGATCACTCACATTTATATATTTACGGTTCGTATGTTTCTGATTACTTTGGTGCTTATAGAAACGAAGCCGTAATTTCAGCAGGTTACGGTCAGCGTTTTATTGACCGTTCAGACATGTGGTTAAATGCTGAGATTGGTCCTGGTTACAAGCATTTTGAGTTTCCTGAAGGTAGCGTGGATGAAAACGGAATTCCAAATGCGGGCGACACAGACAGTGAAGTTATCGCACTAGGTAAATTGGATTATAATTGGCAAATATCTGATAACGCAAAATTCACTCAATTAGTATCTGTAGAGTACGGTGACACAAACACCAAAACACGTTCAGAAACGGCATTGCTAGCTAAAATTAATGGCTCGCTACAAATGAAAGTTGCTTATAACATCACTAACAACTCAGAGGTTGCTGATGATAAAGAAAGCACAGATACAGAGACGTCATTGACATTAGTTTACAGTTTTTAACAATTTATTTAGTTAAAATGACATTAAACTGCAATAAAGGGACTTAGGTCCCTTTTTTATTTGTAATGAAATAATGTAGAATAGCCAATCTTTTTGGCCGTAGAACTCGGGACGCACCTATTTGTGATGCTATTTAATCGAATTTTAATAATTTTGTTACTCTTTTTTTCTGCATTTACGTGGGCATTCACGCCAAGTGCGGCGCAATTAGAACAATTTAAAAAATTACCCAAAGCTCAACAAGAAGCCCTAGCAAAGCAGTATGGAGTGGACCTTTCAAGTATTACAGGTAAGGGTAACTCACAAAATACAGCCCCGGAGCAGCCAACAATACAACCTCGACTTCAAGTTGAAGAAGAGGTGCTAACTGACGAAGAGCGCTTTAAGCCAAAAGAAAACGAACTCAAGCCGTTCGGTTATGAACTGTTTGCTGGTGAACCCACTACTTTTATGCCAAGTGAAAACGCAGCTGTCCCTGATACGTATTTAATCGGGCGAGGCGATCAATTGAATATTAACTTTTATGGCAAAGAAAGTGAAAGTCATGAAGTTGTAGTCGATCGAGAAGGCCGTATTAGCATTCCAAATTTAAGTCCTGTGCAAGTTGCGGGATTAACCTTTTCTGAAGTAAAAGAATTAATCAAAGCTAAAGTTGAACAAGAAGTTATTGGTATAAAAGCATTTGTATCGGTCGGTCAGCTTCGAAGCATCCGTATTCTTGTTTTAGGCGAAGCATATAAACCAGGCAGCTATAGTGTTTCATCACTTACAACAGTATCACATGCACTTTTTGTCAGTGGTGGTGTATCGGATATCGCCTCACTACGTAATATACAAGTTAAACGCGCAGGTAATGTGGTTGCTAACTTTGACTTATATGACTTACTAATAAAAGGCGATAGTCGAAATGATATCATCTTAAAGCCTGGCGATGTGGTGTTTATCCCTCCTGTAGGAGCGCAAGTGGCAGTTGAGGGAATGGTTAAACGCCCTGCGATATTTGAGCTCAAAGCAAACGAAAGTGCACAAGACTTAATAAAAATGGCCGGTGGATTAAAGCCACAAGCCTATGCACGTAAAGCTGTCATTGAGCGTTTTAATGGTCACAACATGAAAGAGATCCTTTCAGTAGATTTTACCGCGTCAGATATTAGTTATACCCCACGGGATGGCGACCGCCTGCGCTTTAACCCTGTTAGCTTACAATACCAAAATTCAATTAGCGTCATAGGTGCGGTTGCACGCCCAGGGAATTATCAATGGCGTGAAGGAAAACGTATTTCAGATGTGTTTTCTTCTGTGCGTGGTGACTTGCTGCCGCAAGCTGATTTAAGCTACGGCTTATTAATTCGTGAAGTTAATATTGCGCGTGACATCGATGTCTATCAATTTGATGTAGCTCAAGCAATTATCAAAGCCAATGGTCATGACTTAGCACTACAAGCTAACGATAAAATCCTTATTTTTAGCCGTTTTGAAGAAAAAGAAGCCGAAGAACTAGCTTTAGCTAATTTAGCCTTAACACAAGAGCAGCAAGAGCAGCAGCTCAAAGCTAAACAGTGGCATAAGTACCAACAAAAAGAATTTGAAAAATACATCGGTGTGCTTGAAGAAGAAGACCCATTTGAAAAAGCGCAACAAGAAGCAAATCTAACCATTGCCCAGTTAGCAAAGCAGCGAAAGGCCGAAGAAGAAGACGAGCTGGAGCTTTCACCTGAAGATTACGCTATTTTTAGTCGTTATAACTTACTAAAGCCAATTAAAGCTAAATTGAAGCAGCAAGCTTCAATACAAAAAGCTATGCAGTTAGTCGAGGTTAACGGTCATGTGGCTTTCCCTGGTGTTTATCCGTTAACAGTTGGCGCTGAAGTCAATGAATTAATAACTGCTGCAGGTGGTTTGCTTGAGTCCGCTTATATAGATCAGGCAGAAATAACACGTATTGCTGCTGGTGATGCTTCTAAAGTGGAACATATAAAATTTAATCTACAAAAAGCAATGCTTGGTGATAGCGGTAATAACCGCGTACTACGCAGCAAAGACAGCTTGAATATCTTTTCAATTCCTAATTGGCAAGAAAACGTAAAAGTTGAGCTTAAAGGCGAGGTTAAGTTTCCGGGGATTTATACTATACGCCGAGGCGAAACACTCACCAACCTATTAGACCGCGCAGGTGGCTTCTCTGAGTTTGCAGAGCAAAATGCTGCAATCTTTACGCGTGAATCTATCCGCGTACAAGAGCAAAAACAACTAGCAAAATTATCTGAAGAATTACGCCGAGATATCGCGCAAAAGAGCTTTGAAAATTCAGTTGGTGGTACATCACTTTCATACGATGAAATGAATAAATTACTTATAGACTTAGCTGATGTTGAAGCTGTAGGTCGCTTAGTTATTGATTTGCCATTAATCGTCGAAGACAAGCAAAAGCTGGTACTACAAGATGGGGATACCCTTTATGTACCAAGCAAACGCGACTCAATTAGTGTTATTGGTGAAGTTAATTACTCGACTTCGCACTTATACAAACCAGGAATAAGTTTTGAAGACTACATCGCACTGAGCGGTGGCTTAAAGGTCCGTGCCGATGAAGAACGTATTTATATTATCAAAGCTAATGGCTCTGTAAAAATACCAGATTCAGGTAGCTGGTTTGCAGTAAGTGACTCTCAAACCTTAGAAGCCGGCGATACAATTGTAGTGCCTCTTGATTCAGGTTATATGAATAACTTAACGCTTTGGAGCACAGCAACACAAATTGTTTATCAATTAGGTGTAGCTGTTGCTGCGATTAGTAGTATTTAGTTAAGCTTTATTAGAAGAGAGTGAAAAGTGAGCACTAAAAGTTCGATAGCAAATGAGAGTATGAAAGTTGGCGAAAGCGATAGTAGTGACGGCCTCACTGCAACTGATTTAGTCTTAGCAATTTGGAAACATAAGTTATTAATAATTGCGACGACAACAATGTTTGTGATTTTTTCTGTTTTATATGCAGTTAACCAGCCGAACATTTATAAATCTGAGGCGGTTTTAGCACCAGTTGAGCAAGTAAACTCATCGTCACTAAACTCGCAATTTGGTGGGCTTGCTAACCTAGCAGGGATAAATTTAGGTCATTCTGGAGCAAATAAGACTCAATTAGCGTTGGAAACATTGCAATCTAGAAAGTTTATTCAAAGCTTTATTTTGAGACATGATATCTTACCTGAGCTTTTTGCAGCTGATGTGTGGTACATGCATAATAATACGCTTGGTTATGATGAAGAATTATATGATAACAACAAAAAAGTATGGGTAAGAACCGTAGCTCCTCCCAAAAAAGCAAAACCGTCTTTACAGGAGGCTTACAAACAATTTAGCAGAATAATCAATATTTCAGAAGACTCAGAGACTGGCTTTATTAAGCTCCATATCATGCACTTATCACCTTATATTGCGCAAGAATGGGTTACTCTTTTAGTAAAAGACATAAACTCATACATGAAAAACCAAGAAGTTAAAGAGGCTATCAAAAGTCAGAAATTTTTATTAGAACAATTAAAGCAGACTAAAGTAGCTGATATGAGAGTTGTGCTTTTTAATTTGTACGAGGAGCAGGCTAAGACTGTTATGTTTGCAAATGTACGTGAAGAATATGTTTTTAAAACATTAGATCCAGCTATTGTGCCTGAACTAAAAGACAGCCCTAGGAGAGCTTTAATATGTATTTTAGGGGCTTTGGCGGGCATTTGCATTGGTCTGTTAATTGTATTCACAAGATTGTTTTATGCGCATTCAAAGAGCTAAAGTTTTTCGTAATACTAAAGCTTATTTTTAACATCAGCAAAGGTGTATATTTTTAAATGAACATAGTTTTACCTTTATTGATTGCCTTTACGGCTTGTTTTTTTGCTATTTGGTTAACTAAACCAATGGCAATTAAAACTGGATTGGTTGATATCCCTAATGGTCGAAAAATCCACGATGGTCAAGTTCCCCTTATTGGTGGCGTAGCCATTTATATAGGTGTGTTTTTATCGTCTATATTATTTTTTGACTTAACCTATCCATTTAAAATTTATTTGATAGCATCAGCCCTAACTTTAGTGCTTGGCGTATTTGATGATAAATTTTCTCTGAGTGTAAGGCTCAGAGTTATTATCCAAGTAGCAATTGCTATGCTTATGATATATCAAGGTGGTGTTAGTTTAAATTCACTTGGTTTGATTTTTGGTTTCTTTGAGGCTTCATTAGATCACAGCAGTATTGTAATTACAGTTATTGCCGTAATAGCGGCTATAAATGCATTTAATATGGTAGATGGTATAGATGGTTTGGCTGGAGTGCTAAGTGTTATTACTTTTATTGCATTAGGCATTTTGTTGTGGGTTGCTGGTTCCGTGTGGTATCTACTGGCATTACTTTTCATTGCGGCAATAATAGCGTTTTTATTATTTAACCTTCGTTGGCCTACAAGAGCGATGCATAAAGTATTTATGGGTGATGCTGGAAGTATGTTAATAGGTTTTACCATAGTGTGGTTGCTTCTCATTGGTGCTGATAAAAGCGTAAACGCTTTTAAACCTGTAACGGCACTCTATTTAATAGCAATTCCATTAATGGATATGGCAGCAATAATGTACAGAAGAGTCAAAAAGGGAACTTCCCCCTTCAAACCAGATCGTGAACACTTACACCATATATTTGAGCGAGCTGGGTGCTCAAGAAAGCGTTCACTTATTATTATCGCTCTAATGGCTGTAGGGGTAGCTCTATTAGGTGGGTTGATGGATTTTTTCAACGTTCCAGAATGGATAATGCTACTCGTATTTCTAATAATATTCTTTTCTTATAGCTATGCATTATTTCATGTCTGGAGAATTCTAAGCTGGATCAGGAAGAACCGAACGGAGGCAAACTTATGACCCTTAAAGTATTAACTGTATTTGGAACAAGGCCCGAAGCTATTAAAATGGCTCCGTTAGCGATTGCGCTAGAAAAAGATGAAAAGTTTGACTCAGCTATATGTGTAACAGGACAGCATAGAGAGATGCTGGATCAGGTACTTGAACTATTTTCTATTATCCCTGATTACGATCTAAATATAATGAAAGCAGGGCAAACATTACCGGATATTACAGCGAAAATATTGACAGGACTGACCTCTATACTAAAAACATTCCAACCAGACATTGTTTTAGTTCATGGAGACACTGCGACTACATTTGCTGCGAGTTTAGCGTCATATTACGAGCAAATTCCAGTAGGGCACGTAGAGGCTGGTTTACGCACTGGTAATATATATTCACCTTGGCCTGAAGAAGCAAACCGAAAATTAACTGGTGCTTTATCGGATATACATTTTGCACCAACAGAGTCATCGAAACAAAACTTACTCAAAGAAAATATCGCCGATGAAAAAATAGTTGTAACGGGAAATACCGTTATCGATGCGCTTCTGCATATTCGTGTAATGTTAGATTCAAATGCAAAACTACAGACTGAATTACAAACAAAATTTCCATTTTTAGCTGAGAATAAAAAGGTCATTTTAGTTACAGGCCATCGCAGAGAAAGTTTTGGTAAAGGTTTTGAGAATATTTGTGAAGCGCTCGCTAAAGTGGCGCAAAAATATGAAAATGTACAGATAGTATACCCAGTTCATTTAAATCCAAATGTTCAAGAGCCTGTTAACCGCATTTTAAAAGATGTTGGTAATATACACTTGATTGAACCTCAGCAGTATTTACCTTTTACATATTTAATGTCTAATGCGCACATTATCCTTACAGACTCAGGAGGCATACAAGAAGAAGCCCCAAGCCTTGGTAAACCTGTATTGGTCATGAGAGATACTACTGAAAGGCCCGAGGCTGTTGATGCCGGGACAGTAAAGTTAATTGGCACAGATAAAAATCGCATCATCGATGAGCTAACTTTATTACTTGATGATGAATCTGAATATCAAAAGATGAGTTTGGCGCATAACCCATATGGTGATGGAAAAGCTGTCGAAAGAATATTGAAATCTATCAGCCAACTGGACTTTAAGCAAAATAGCTAGTTTTATATCGCTTACTGAGTGAATTATTTTAAACATAAAGTAAGCGTGACAAATTGTTTTAGACAACCAAGCAGTTAAGTGACGATGAATTTATTTAAAGCAATATTAAGTGTTGGTACATCTCGTTTGATTTCAGCATTTATTGCTTTTTTAATTTCAATCGTTGTTATGAATGAGCTTTCGATAGCTGATTATGGCGACTTTTACTTTTATTTATCAGTTATTACATTAGCGACCACTTTTCCGTGTATTGGCATAAACAACAGCTATATTTTTAACGCTGATGCTAAACTAGAAAGTCGCTTTATATCTTTAAAAGTATTCATTGCATTTGTTCTTTCAGTATTAGCTTTAATACTAAAGTTATTAAATGTAATAAATGATAACCTGTTGATCCTATGTTTGATCACTGGCTTTGGCTTATCAGTTTTTGATTCTCACTTGTCTAATTTACAGCTTAAAAAGAAGTTTACTGCTTATGCATTCCAATTACCTATTAAAAATATAGCTATTCTCGTTATCGCTTATTTTTCCTTAGCAGTATTTGATAGCCCAGTTTATATTTATGCTTATGTATCTGCAGTGGTTTTCTTTTTAGTTGTTATCACCTACAGGCGTAAATTAACCGTTGATTTTGGCTTTTCATTATTTAGCAAGATGGCCGGAGGCTTCTATTTTTTCGAGATATCGTCACTAATTATGATTCGTTCTGAAACATGGTGGTTAAAATATTATAGTGATAACGGACATCTAGATGATACTCAACTTGGCCTTTATGGAATTGCATTTACTATATGTACAGTCGTGTCTATAGTTTCTATAGCGGTTAATTCAGCCTTACTACCGTATGTAAGGAATACACCATCGTTATTAAAAATAAAGAATGTGATCATGTTATTTCTATTAGCGTCTGTTGCTTTAATCCTATTTTACATATTGGTATATATTATTGTTAATTATTACTATGCAGAAAAGTATGGTGAAGTAATTGATTATTTATGGCCAATCTTACTCGGTATGTTATTTAGTTTTATAGCAGGCTTCATCAGGTTGGACCTAGTTCAGCGAGAGCTTAATAGTTATTTGAATAAAATATATACACTCCAATTGTTAATGACCATTAGTTTGGGTGGTTTTCTTATATATTACTTTGGGCTTTTTGGTGCAGTAACAGTATTTGCTGTAGTGCGTTTCATTGGTTTAGTAATGATACTTTTAAAATATGATTATAAAAATACTAAAACGCTTTGTTAAAAAGCGAAATAATTTCAAATTACTGGGTAATAACTCCGTCGTATCAAAAGGGAAGTTTTTTGGTGCAAATCAAACGACTATTGGTGACAACTGTTACATTGGTCCTGAAGCGTATTGGTATGGTATTGGAGGAATAAATATTGGAGAAGGTACTATAATAGGACCTAAATCCACTATTTGGTCCGCTAATCATAATTATGAATCAGATGTTGCTATACCTTATGACAAGCAAGTCATTAATAAAGCTGTAATAGTTGGCCGAGCTTGTTGGTTTGGTTTTGGTGTACATATTTGTCCAGGAGTAACCATTGGTGACGGTGCTGTTATTGCTATGGGAAGTGTTGTTACCAAAGATATTCCTGAGTTCGCGATAGTGGGTGGTAACCCAGCTAAAGTAATTGGTTACAGAAAAAACGTGGTTAACTTTCAGCGCTTACTTCAAGATAAAAAATACTATTTAGAGACAAAAAATGAATGAATATAAATGTTTAATACGAGGTGCATACGGGGCCTCTAATTTTGGTGATGATGCACTACTAGACGTTATATACACAAAGTTGTTATCTAAATACTCAGAGCAAGATATTGCTATTTGGGGAAGTAATAATGTTTACCTTTCATCGTGGTATCCCCAGTCTAAAATAATTATAAAAAAAGACTTATATAAAACACAGTGCGACACACTTATTTACGGTGGGGGAACACAGTTTTATGACTTTGGCAAAGGGCGTAGCTCAAAACAGCTAGTAGGGTTATTAACAAACCCTGCTTATACGTTTAATAAATTAGTTAATAAATTGCTTGGCAAAGGAAAGAAGCCGGTTGAGTTTAATCGCGAGCTTTATTTAGCGGTTGGTATGGGGCCATTTCTGCCTGACTCAGTGATTAAAAAAAATGTATTGCAAAAAATGAAGCGCTCAGACTTTGTATCGTTAAGAGACGATAAAAGTATGGCATTTGCTGAACAAGCAAATGTCACCGCTCTTAAAACCGTTGATATTTGCCTATCAAAAACGTTACAGGAAGGTAAGAAAGATAACGGCAGAATAGCAGTCGTTTTAAGAGATTGGGAACATACCGAAAGCGAATATACGATTGAACATCTTTACGATAAATTAAAACATTTAGATTTAGCTAATGTTGACTTTATTACTTTTGGAAAAGATCAAAAGCTCAAACAATTTATTAAAGAGCGTAACCTCAACTTATACGAATGGGATCCGTATAAAATGACGATTGATGATTTTTTAAATGTGTTTGGTCGCTATGAGTTAATTTATTCAAGTCGATATCATGGTGTTATATACTCTGTTTTACTCGGGATCCCCGTTATAGCGCTACCGATTGAGCCTAAACTAGTCCAAGCAAGTCTTGAGCTGCCAGGGGTGACCTTGTATGAGCCAGAGCATGATTTTCTCTACTATAAAGACTATGCACAAGCTAACTATGATAAAATAGTTAACTCTTTACTAGAGACTAAGCGACTCAAACATAAAGAGTCTAACCAAACAATAGATAAGATGCTTGCGAACCTATAATATGCACAACTTTGTTATTTTAATTGATCGACTTTACACCCTCGATGGTAGCGAAAAAACAATCGGGGGGATTCAAACCTATTTAACAGCCCTAGCAAAAGTTATTTTTACAAACTTTGGGGTAAAGCCATTTATTTATCAAAGTGGAAGTCGTGATTTTACTATAGAACAAGCACATTACATTGTACGCGGTATTGATACCGGTGGAAAAGTTAACCCCAAACAAACTTTCAACGCGCTTAACAAAGAGCAGGTAGCTAATAATACGCTTTTAATATGGGGCTCCGATCAGTATTCTTTGCCTAATCGTGATTTCAAAGCTATTAATATTCAGCATGGTATTGGCTTTGACACTGAAGCCATGCATTCACCAGCTAAAAGAATGCTAGTAAACGCGGGGTTAACCTGGCTCTATAAAGGGTTGCAACGTTATAAAGCAATAAAAATTTTTGAAAATACTTCTGCAGCCGTTTGCGTAGATTACAACTTTTTAAACTGGTACAGAACGTTTCGTTCGAGTAATCAAATATCTGAAAACGTTTTTGTGATCCCTAATTTTACTGACATCCCTGAAGAGCCTGTTAATAAAAATAATGAGTTAATCAGTATCGTATTTGCAAGACGATTTGTGCAAAGGCGCGGTGTTGATATCGCGGTCAAACTAGCAAAAGAATTAATTGAAAAGTACCCTAACGTTGAATTTTATTTTGCTGGTGACGGCCCTCAAAGAAAAGAAGTCGAACAGCTTGTTAATGAATCATCGCGGATCTTTTTAACTAAATTTAAAAGTGATGAATCGATAAGTTTCCACCGCGATTTTTCTATTGCTATTGTTCCTTCTGTTGGCTCCGAAGGCACTTCTTTATCTCTGCTAGAGGCTATGGCTTCTAATTGTGCAGTGGTTGCATCAAATGTCGGTGGCATGACCAATATAATTTTAAATAACTTCAACGGCTCACTAATACCACCCACTTTTGATTCATTTTATAACGAACTATGTAGTTTAATTGAAGATAAAAGCAAGCTGGCTATGTACCAAAAAAATGGTTACGAAACAGCTAAAGCATCATTCTGTAAAGCAAACTGGGAACGGGAATGGGTCAAAGTCATAAACTCAGTGTTGACGTAATTTTATCTAAGCTAATCATCTTGTGGGTGTTCTTGACCTTATTTTTACCCTCAATGAAGTTTTTTTATTTTAGCCCAGTACTTAATGTTATTAGCTTGTTGGCCGGTGTAGCTATTTTGATTCTCGGTTTCAAGCATTTTACTATCAACAAAGAAGGGCTTTTAGCATTTATGTTTTTTATGCTCTTTTTTGCATTGTTAACATCATCTTTTTGGCAAGGCTACGCAACATTATCTCAAGATTATATTTTTAAAGTTATTAGCATTATATTTATAGTTGTTGTAGGAATTGTTTTTTCTAATAAAGTTAACTTTTCATCGGACTTTTTAATAAAACTATCAGCTTTTTATGGCTTAGTTTTTTGTGCCTTTAGTGCGCTTGGAATCATTAAAGCATCAGCCTCCGGGGCGTTGAGTTACTTAAATTTAGGTCTACCAATTGGCATTACGGTAATTAGCTGTTTTTTATTGTTTTTGAGAGCGGGTAACAAACTGATGAAGTTAGTTTACATACTTTGCTTTTTATTCTCGTTTTTAATGATGCTGAAAACACCCGCCCGAGGGGTGCTTTTAGGGACTTTAATACTGCTGCTTTACATGTGCTTTATTTATAAAAGAAAGCGCTATATTTTGTATTCAATTGGCTTAGTAACCCCTTTATTTATTATCTACTGGGATGAAATATATGCTTTATCTTCTTTTGTTATAGGAAAAATGGAAAGGCTTATTTTTAGCATGGAAGAAGAAGCTCGCTATGATTACTATGTAAGGGTTATCGGCTATTTTTCAGAACAATTTTGGGGTTTCGGTTTACGCTCATATCAACCTTTACTCGGTTTTTATCCGCATAGCCTATTATTGGAGTTTTTAATGGTAGGTGGTGTGTTTTTAGCATCATCATTCCTTATAATTTTAATATTGTCATTTACTAAGATTTTTAAAAATATTGGTTGTAAAACCGACTTAGATTTTATTTACATACTCTCAATGTACTTTTTTATTCAGTGGCACCTCTCATATGAGCTGAGTTCAGCTTATGGGCTTTTCCTTTGTCTAAGTTTAGTTATGAGTAAAAAATTATTAGTGGCCCAACCAAAATATGAAGCAGTAGCTGCCTGAGGAGAAACATGAGACTTAAACTAATCATCGCGAAAATATTACAATTTATACCTGATGATATTTATTCTAAATGTATGTATTTTTTGTATCAAAAAAAGTTGCCGAACATTAATGGCAATAATTTTAGCGAAAAACTGTTACGTAAAAAGTGCGGTTTGTTGAGCCAAAGTGAAAAACAATTAAGAGAAGTAATAGCTGACAGGTTACTAGTTAGAGATTACGTAGAGAGTTTAAACACCGATGTAAAGCTTATACCATTACTATGGTCAGGGAAGTCTATTAGCCAAGCTATTTGGGATGAACTACCTAATAAGTTTGTTATAAAGGCCCGTCATGGCTCACAAATGGTATTAATAGTCGATAAAAGCACTCACAACTTTGTAGACGTATTTGCTAAAACTGAAGAGTGGAAGAAAATTGATTATTACTTATTCGGCCGAGAATGGGTATACAAAAACACACCACGTGAGCTTGTGGTAGAAGAGTTCATCAGTTTTGAGTCGGATATCCCACCCGACTATAAGTTCTTTTGTTTAAACTCTCAGGTTGAGCTCGTACAAGTAGACTTAGGCAGGTTTAGCTCTCACAAAAGAAATTTATACAACAGAAGTTTTGAAGGCCTCGAAGTAACATTCAAGTACCAAGCAGGCAAAACTATAGCAAAACCTAGCTTATATGATAAAGCAGTCTTAATTGCAGAATCATTGGCAAGGGATTTAGACTTCATTCGGGTGGATCTTTATATTCTTGAAGACGAAATATATTTTGGTGAGCTGACTAACTTTCCTGAAAACTGCTTAGTATCATTCTCTCCACAGAGTTTCGATTTAGAGTTAGGGCAAAAAATGAGATTGAAAAATGACTGATAAAATTGCCGTTTTAATGTCAGTTTATTCAGGTGATAAATTACACTTTATAGAGTCCGCGGTACAAAGTATTTTGACGCAAAGTTATAGCCATTTTCATTTTTATATTGCGGTGGATGGCAAGATAAGCGAAGAGGCTTCGGCTTATTTGAATAATCTAAACCAAATGAAGCAAGTTAGCGTTTTTTTCTACCCCGAGAATAAAGGCTTAGCTACGAGATTGAATCAACTGCTTGATCATATTGCTGATGAAGGTTTTACCTATGTCGCTAGAATGGATGCGGACGATATCTCGCATACAGAACGTTTTGCTAAACAGATAAACTTTATAAATCAGCATAACCTTGATGTGATAGGTAGTAATCTTATAGAAATAGATGAGAATGGCGCCCAACTACAAGAAAAAAAGATGTTTTTGACTCATCAAGAGATAGCCAAAAATATAGTTAAACGATGCCCTGTTAATCACCCAACAGTTATGTTTCGTGCTGACTTGTTTAGTAAAGGAATTCGATATAATGCTAAATTACTAAACACACAAGATTACGAACTTTGGGTACGATTAATAAAAATGGGCTATAAGTTCGGTAATATTAACGAGTCTTTATTATATTTTAGAGTTGATAGTAACTTTTTTAAAAGGCGTAGTATTAAAAAAGTATTCAATGAAGTTAAGTACAAACTCTTTGCTTGGTTTTACTTAACGCGAAGCATATCGGATCTGTTTTTCATAGTCGCATTTTTTATAATGCGGGTTTCTCCCAAGTTTCTGCAAAAGCTTGCTTATAAGAGGTTAAGGTAATGGAGTCTGCTGTAATAATTACAACTAAAGATAGAGTTGAGTTTTTAGTGCGTGCTGTAAACTCTGTATTTTCTCAATCTCTATTGCCGGAAGAATTGATAGTAATCGATGATAATTCAGATAAAGAGTTACCCCAAAACATATTAAGCGCTTTTCAACAGTCGGCATTACAAAAAGGGGTCGCTTTTACTTATATTTATAACTCTGAACCTAAAGGTGGGAATTATTCAAGAAACCTTGGGGTACGAAGTAGTTCGAGTGAATTAATTCATTTTTTGGATGATGACGATCTATGGCTGAAAGATAAAGTTAAAGAACAGGTCAAAATTTTTACTGAAAATACGCGTATTGGCCTCGTTTATACAGGCAAGCAATTTGTAAATAGTGCTAACTTAGATAGAGTGATTCGAAAAAGTAAAAACTCGAACCGCGAAAACTCAATATGGAAAGGTAACTATATCGGGTCAACTTCCGGTGTTGCTCTAAAGAGAGCTATATTTGAAAAGGTAGATGGCTTTGACCCATTATTAAAATCGATGCAAGATTTTGATTTATGGGTGCGGGTACTCAAAGTAAGCGATGCGCTCTGGGATTGCCAACACAATTTAGTCTACACCGTACACGCCAGTAATAATAAACAAATCACCAGCAATGTGGATAAGCATAAAGATACCATAGCTTACTTGAGAGAAAAATATAGAGAGGAAATTAATAGCTTACCGAAAGATGTTCAAAAAGTTTATTTATCTCGTTTAGAGCACGTAATTGCGAGAGCATACAGAACTCAAGGCAGTTTTAAGTTTATTAAATATGCCCTAAAGTCATTGCAGTTACATTTTTCTTTGAGAACGTTAGCTTTATTTTTAAATATTAAATGATTACTCCTTGGTTTATCCGTAAAAATTGCTTTAATTTCAAGGCTAATAACCTAAAATATTGTGAATATATTTATACATTAAATCTGAAATTAGAACGCATAAAGTGCTGCTTGTCATCTATGTAGAAAGTCGTTTGTCTATTATTAGACTTAAAGCAATCTGCAGGTTTTTTACTTTTCATATGGCACTGATGTTAGCTTGGTATTTCTTTAGTCGGGTCTGTAACAACGCTCTTTGAAAATAAGCATTATGATGCGTGAGTGAATGTAGCTGGGACTCTCTACTCGAGCTTAGTTACGGACTCCGACCCATTACTTTGAGTAAGAGACATTAAAATAAATTTAGTTGGCAGTTACTTAATATGCCGAGCGGCAGTTAAAGCGCATACATCAATTAAATTTATTAATGTTGCATAAACGGCTGCGTATGATAGTTGTAAAGGTTGTATAATTTATTGTTCTGGCAAATGAAGGAGTGGTAACTATATCAAAGGGGCTTTGTTGTAATGGCTTCCATGTTGTTATGTTGTGTGTATAGGTGTTATAGGTACAAAGTTGTGAGATGGTTAGTCAATCGACAATCCAAAATAATGACCGTGACTGAGGGCTGTATCCATTTTAGATGTTCTATTGAACGACCAAAATGGAAAGCTGCTGTTCTATAGAAAAATGAAGACTAGGAAAAACGTTATAAAATAGTTTATTTCGTTACTATTTAAGCTGAGTGACGCAGTTATATTTAGGTTTTGGTACCAGTGCTTGTTTATTATGTGCTCCCTATTCCTTAATAAAACGCAATTTGATATCAACAATTTAGCATACATAAATCCCGTATTATTAAAACCATATTGACTTGAAATGACTTAATACGCTTCCATTTTAACTTGAAAAGTTTTAATGGGGTTTTTATAGACAGCCCATAGTGCAGTGCGTATAATCCCCATGCTTATATTTCAGGTAGAAATACTAAAAGCGAAGAAGTCAGTATTTTAGGGATTGATATGGATAGTTGGTACTTATTATTTTGTAAGCCGCGCCAAGAAGGGCGTGCAAAAATCAATTTACAAAACCAAGGGATTGAAGCATTTTTTCCTCTACTAAAAACTGAAAAACTCATTAAAGGTCGTCGTACTTTTAAAGAATCTGCATTATTTCCAAATTATCTATTCGTTCGTTTAAATTCACAAACCTGTAACTTTGCTGCAGTAAAAAATACTCGTGGCGTAAGTGGTTTTGTGTCGTATGGTGCGTCCTATCAAATAGTGCCTGGGTACCTGATTTCTGAATTACAAAATTTCAAACCAAATCTAAACGCAAACGACCTGCCAAGCGCGGGTGATTTAGTGTACCTAAACAACGGCTCATTTAAAGACGTACAAGCCATATTTAAAGAACCAGACGGCGACATGCGCAGCATATTATTAGTAAATCTACTTAACCAAAAAATAGAAGTAACAGTAGATAATAACGATATAAGAAAAGTAGGGTAAAGGTACTAGGTTAAAGGCGCTAGGAAGAGAAAGGCTCTAGGTGCTAGGGAAGTTACTTGGAGCTAGGGGGGATTTTATATGCTTTCTCTTCTCTGTGTAGCGAAGCGCCTCGGAGCCCTCGGTGGTAAAAAAGGTTTTGTAGCAGCGATTTTATATCGCGTTTTTAAACGAAAAAGTAAAAGATTCACCACAGAGAACACAGAGTTCACAGAGAAAGTAACTGAGATTCATTTTATATGTCTTCTCTGTGCAGTGAAGCGCCTCGGAGCCCTCGGTGGTAAAAAAGGTTTTGTAGCAGCGATTTTATATCGCGTTTTTAAACGAAAAAGAAAAAGGTTCACCACAGAGAGCAGAGAGTTCACAGAGAAAGTAACAGTGATTCATTTTATATGTCTTCTCTGTGCAGTGAAGCGCCTCGGAGCCCTCGGTGGTAAAAAATGTTTTGTAGCAGCGATTTTATATCGCGTTTTTAAACGAAAAAGTAAAAGATTCACCACAGAGAGCACAGAGTTCACAGAGAAAGTAACTGAGATTCATTTTATATGTCTTCTCTGTGTAGCGAAGCGCCTCGGTGCCCTCGGTGGTAAAAAAATGGTTATGATTAGTTTATTTAGTCCGCTACTCGTTGCATAAAGCCCGTAGCAGTTTTTAAACTGATTAACCTAGAACCTAGAACCTAGAACCTAGAACCTAGAACCTAGAACCTAGAACCTAGAACCTAGAACCTAGAACCTAGAACCTAGAACCTAGAACCTAATTTTATCAGTACGTAGGAACTGCAACCTAGGGGCGGAAGCGTGTCCGAAGGACTAGACAAGCAAATAGTTTTGCTTTCAAGCTTTTGGCAACGGGCAACGGGCAACGGGCAACGGGCAACGGGCAACGGGGCAAAGTTAGGGTTGCTCAATAGCATTTTACATCATAATCATCCAAGGATTGGCCATGAAATATGAAAATTTAGAAGTATGGAAAAGGTCATTTAAGCTAAGTTTGTTAATATATAAAACATTTGAAACTTTGCGCGACTATGGTTTAAGAGATCAGATGCGACGATGTGCTGTCTCAGTGCCAAGCAATATTGCTGAGGGAATGGAAAGAGACTTTGAAAAAGAAAAAGCACGCTTTTTAGGTATTGCCAAAGGCTCGATAGGTGAATTAAAAACGCAGATAATGATTTCACTTGAGTTAGGTTATATTAGTTATCAGCAATCTGAGTTTATACTCGGAGAATGTGAAATAATTGGAAAAATGCTTGGCAAGTTAATAAAAACCATTAAAAATGCCTGATAAGCACGAAGCACGAAGCAC
>NZ_PYHV01000022.1:0-7848 GCF_004766475.1 Pseudoalteromonas sp. KS88 | reverse complement strand
CACGAAGCACGAAGCACGAAATATTTACAAAATAATTACTCGCTTGCGCGTTTACTGTGCAAGCGTGCTTGCACAGTAAACTGAGCCATGCTTTAATTGGCACGCAAAAAAATAACAGCAAATTTCAAAAAACTAAGCTGAAAGTTTTAGAATTTTATAATATTTGGGAATAAACAATGGCGCTAAGCTGTAAAACACTTGTAGCATCACTTACTTTGCTCACAATGACAGGTTGTACAATCATCCCCGGTAGCCATTTCGAAGGAATCGAATCGGGAGAGCAAACTAAAAATCTTGAACAAGATCTCGAAAGAGTAAATATTCAAATAATTGATTCAGCTTTAATAAAGCAAAAAAAGCAGGCTCAAACTAAATCGTCTCCGCGTTCTACTTATGACGGCTTAAACACCAGTGATTACCAATACAAACTAGGTGTAGGCGATGTGCTTACCATTGGTGTATGGGATCACCCTGAATTAACCATACCCGCTGCAGTGCAGCGTACCGCTGAATTTGATGGCTTTCGTGTACAAGCGGATGGCACAATTACTTATGCTTATGCCCCCAATATTCAAGCAGCAGGTAAAACAGTTCAACAATTACACAGCGAATTAGTAAAACGATTAAGCCGTGTAATAGAAGACCCGCAAATAGATGTTAAAATAGTCGGCTTTAGAAGCCAAAAAGCCTATGTAACAGGTGAAGTTACTAAACCAGGTGTTATCCCCGTCACTGAAATTCCACTAACTTTAATTGATGCTTTAAACCAAGCGGGCGGTTTAACCGAAGCGGCCGATTGGCGTACAGTTACATTTACTCGTGGTAATACAACTGAAGTAATTAAACTCAATGATTTTTATGCTCAGGGCGATATATCACAAAACCGCTTATTGCAGCATGGCGATATAGTGCATGTAAGTCGTAATGACTTACAAAATGTATTTGTATTGGGCGATGTAAAAAAAGCCGGCTCAGTAGAGGTTAACCGCTACGGATTAAATTTAGCTGAAGCGCTGGCAAACTCTGGTGGCTTAAACGAAAATACAGCAGATGCCAATGGGGTGTTTGTATTACGCAAGCGAGACTTAGAGCGAGATGGCGTAATAGCCGATGTTTACCAATTGCATGCGAAAAATATAGCTGCATTAGTATTAGCTGAGCAGTTTGAATTACAACCACACGACATTGTGTATGTAACCTCTGCACCACTTGCCCGTTGGAACCGCGTAATAAGCTTATTATTACCGTCTATCGCAACAGTTGATTCTATCGACGATTTAGCAGCAACTAAGTAAGGGTTACGATGTTTGATTCTATCTTAGTGGTGTGTGCGGGTAATATTTGCCGTAGTCCAACCGCCGAATATGTACTTAAAAGCAAGCTTGAAGGCAAAAATATAACAGTCTCTTCTGCAGGGTTGACGGCGCTTGAAGGTAAATCAGCCGATGCAACCGCAAAACAAATTGCAGCGCCGCACGGTATTAATATGGATGCACATCAAGGCCGCCAACTTAACTCGACTCTCGTCGCGCAAAATAGTGTTATTTTAGTGATGGAGCAACGCCATTTAACTGACCTTTGCAGCCGCTACCCAGAAGCACGCGGCAAAACATTTTTACTCGGTAAATGGTTGGGCGATAAAGAAATACCCGATCCATACAGACAAAGTTTAGAAGCGTTTGAACACGTTTACGATTTAATCGATAGCGCGTGTAGCGCTTGGCAAAAGTATTTATAAGGATAGGCTAGTACATGAATGCTCAGCCCACTGCAATAGCAGCAAATAAGCAAAACCGAACAGACGAGCAAAGCGCAAGTCAAGAGATAGACTTAATGGCACTAATAGGTGCGCTGCTTGACCGTAAATTATTTATAATAGCACTCACCACTGTGTTTATGTTTATAGGCGTGGTGTATGCGGTGTTTTCTACTCCTATATATCAAGCAACGGCGATGATACAGGTTGAAGAAAGCGGCGGCTCAGTCCCTGGGTTTGACGACATGGCAGGTATGTTTGAAAGCACCTCTGCCGCAGTGACAGAGATAGAGCTTTTAAAATCGCGCTCAATAATTGGTGAAGCGGTAGATACATTAAAGCTCGATATTACAGTAGAGCCAAAACTATATCCCTTCATTGGGGGGCGCGCATTCCGTAAATTCACACCAATGAATGAGGGCGATTTAGCTGAGCCTAGCTTTGGTGCAAGCTCGTACGCATGGGGTGGTGAGAGTATTGATGTATTTAGGTTTGATGTACCAAAATCTGCAATTGGTGTCGATTTTACATTACTTGCACAAGAAAATAACAGCGTCGCGCTCTTAAATGACGATGGCGAACAAATATTGGCAGGTAAAGTAGGGCAAGAGCTCATAAATGGTAAGTTTAACCTAACTGTACGTAGTATAAATGCTCGTGCGGGCACTGAGTTTATAATTACTCGCAAAGACCGCCTTAATACTATTTTAGATTTACAAGCAGCCATTGGCGCCAGTGAAAAGGGCAAAGACTCCGGTATTATTAACTTAAGCTTGCAAAGCGCTAAACCAAGTTATGCTGAAAAAGTACTGGATAAAGTAGCGGCTATTTATGTGCGCCGTAATGTTGAACGTAACAGCGCAGAAGCTAAAAAGTCACTCGACTTTTTAGAGGTACAACTCCCTGAAATCAAAAAGCAACTCGAATACGCTGAAGAACGTTTTAACGAATACCAAATTAAGCGCCAATCAATAAATATTACTCTTGAAACCCAAGGTGTGCTTGAGCAAGTTGTTGAGCTTGAAACTAAACTCCAAGAGCTAGAGCTTAAACGCCTTGAAATGAGCCGCAAGTTTAAAGAAAGCCACCCAACGTACCAAGGCGTGCTTGAGCAGATTGAAGCAGTTGAAAAACAAAAGCAAAGGCTAGTTGGCGAGGTAGGTAACCTACCTGAAACACAGCAAGAGTTACTGCGTTTAAAGCGTGATGTTGAAGTAAGTAACGAAATTTACACACTGCTTTTAGCTAAAACTCAAGAGCTTGATATTGTGCGTGCGGGTACGGTAGGAAATGTACGTATAATTGATTATGCAGAGGTGAACACCTCAAAACCGGTTAAGCCGAAAAAAGCGTTAATCGTGGTAATGGCAACTATGTTAGGTGGCATGTTAGCAGTAGCCATTGTTTTAGTACAAAAAGCCATGCATAAAGGCGTTGAAGATCCAAACGAAATTGAGGCAATTGGCCTGCCTGTATACGCAAGTGTACCGTACTCAGATTACCAAGATAAACTCACTGGATTTAGTAAAGCCCGCAAAGCTAAAAATAAGCCTAAATCTATATTAGCGCTAGATAACCCCGCTGACTTATCAATAGAGGCGCTACGTAGCTTACGTACCAGTTTGCACTTTGCGATGATGGAGTCTAAAAACAACCTTATTGCTATATCTGGCCCAAGCCCTGGTGTAGGCAAATCGTTTATATCGGTTAACTTAGCCTCAGTACTAGCGCAAAGTGGCAAAAAAGTGTTAATCATTGATGCCGATATGCGTAAAGGTTACTTGCAAACTCAGTTTGGTATTAAATGGGACGATGGCCTAAGTGATTACTTATCAGGCCGTTTAAACTTAAGCGAAGTGACTAAACCAACACAAGTTGAAGGGTTAAGCGTAATTACCCGTGGCCAAATACCACCAAACCCATCTGAATTACTAATGCACTCAAACTTTAGTAAGTTAGTTGAAGAAGTAAGCACCGAATACGACTTGGTAATAATAGATACACCACCTATTTTAGCGGTAACAGATCCTGCAATCGTCAGTGCCCACACTGGTACAACATTGCTTGTTACGCGTTTTGGCCAAAACCACATTAAAGAAATAGAGCTAACTAGAGCCCGATTTGAGCAAAACGGCACCGACGTAAAAGGCGTGGTATTCAATGGTGTAATGAAAAAAGCCAGTAACGCTTATGGTTATTACGGTTACTACAACTACGAATATAAATCGGATAAATAAAAAAATAGGTTCTAGGAGCTAGATCTTAGAACCTAGAACCTAGCTCCTATATTTTAAAATGTAGGCGAGTGACTTGCCACCGCGAAAGTAAAAGGTTCACCACGGAGTTCACAGAGGAAATAACAGAGATTAATTTTATTTTCTTCTCTGTGCATCGAAGCGCCTCGGTGCCTTCGGTGGTATAAGGGTGGTTATGATTATTTATTTAGCCCGCTGCTCGTTGCACAAAGCCCGTAGCTGTTTTTAAACTGATTAACCTAGAACCTAGAACCTAGAACCTAGAACCTAAAACTAAATTTGACACCGTAATGCAACATAATAGCGTTACCCTAAGAGCTCGTAGCTCGTAAATTAATTTAAAATTCACAAAGGATGAAAAGTGAAAGTATTAACAGTATTTGGTACTCGCCCAGAAGCCATTAAAATGGCACCTCTTGTTCATGCCTTGGCTAACGATAGTCGCTTTGACGCAAAAGTATGTGTAACGGCACAGCACCGTGAAATGCTAGATCAAGTACTTGAGCTTTTTAAAATCACCCCAGAATACGATTTAAACTTAATGAAAGCAGGGCAAACACTGCCAGAAGTAACAAGTCGTATTTTACAAGAGCTCACACCTGTACTTAAAGAGTTTAAACCTGATGTAGTGCTTGTTCATGGCGACACGGCAACAACATTTGCTGCGAGTTTAGCCGCTTACTATGAGCAAATAGCAGTTGGTCATGTAGAAGCAGGCTTACGCACAGGTAATATTTATTCACCTTGGCCTGAGGAAGGTAACCGCAAACTAACTGGCGCTTTAACTAAATTCCACTTTGCACCAACGGATACGTCAAAAGCGAATCTTTTAAAAGAGAATTATGCAGACGAAAGTATATTTGTAACCGGTAATACGGTTATTGATGCTTTATTACTTGTTAAGCAACAAATAGAAGATGATGCAGAGCTAAGTAATACACTTTCTGGTCAATTCCCTATGCTTGATGAAAATAAAAAACTTGTTTTAGTCACAGGTCATCGCCGTGAAAGCTTTGGAGGCGGGTTTGAGCGTATTTGTGAAGCGCTAGCGCAAACAGCCAAAGCTCACCCTGATACACAAATACTTTACCCTGTACATTTAAACCCAAATGTTCAAGAGCCAGTAAAGCGTATATTAAAAGATGTAGATAACGTACATTTAATAGAGCCGCAACAGTACCTACCATTTGTGTATTTAATGAATCGCTCACATATTATTCTAACAGACTCAGGTGGTATTCAAGAAGAAGCACCAAGCTTAGGTAAGCCGGTGCTGGTAATGCGTGATACTACAGAGCGCCCAGAAGCAGTAGATGCAGGTACAGTTAAATTAGTGGGTACTGATGTAGCTAAAATTACTTCTGCGCTAAATGAGCTACTAAAGGATGATGAGTCCTATAAAGCAATGAGCCGAGCCCATAATCCGTATGGTGACGGCCAAGCATGCCAGCGCATTTGCGACACGTTAGCAAAAAATTAATACGTAGCAGCGATTTTATATCGCGTTATAAAATTATAAATATTGATTTTCAAACTTAAAAATACATAAATAAAGTTTGCATAAAGAATTTAAAAATTTGTAGAACCTAGAACCTAGAACCTAGAACCTATTTAAAAAGGATTATCATGTCATTTAATACAATTTCAGTTGTTGGCTTAGGCTATATTGGCTTACCAACAGCAGCAATGTTTGCATCACGTAAAAAAAGCGTAATCGGTGTTGATGTCAATCAACATGCAGTAGATACCATAAACCGTGGTGAAATACATATAGTAGAACCAGATCTAGACATGATCGTGCATGCAGCAGTGACAGAGGGTTATTTAAAAGCCGTAACATCGCCAGAGCCTGCTGATGCATTTTTAATTGCAGTACCAACGCCATTCAAGAACAATGACTCTACAATACCTGAGCCAGATTTAAGCTATATAAAAAAAGCCTCTGAGGCGATTGCACCTGTACTTAAAAAAGGTGACTTAGTGATACTAGAATCTACATCACCGGTTGGTGCTACGGAGCAAATGGCTGAATGGTTAGCTGCAGCCCGCCCTGATTTATCATTCCCACAAGTTGCTGGTGAAGGCGCAGATGTAAATGTAGCGCATTGCCCTGAGCGAGTATTACCAGGCCATGTAGTGCGTGAGTTGGTTGAAAATGACCGCGTAATCGGCGGTATGACTGCTAAATGCTCAGCTCGCGCTGTAGAGCTTTACAAAACCTTTGTGCAAGGCGAGTGTGTAATCACTAATGCCCGTACAGCAGAGATGGCTAAATTAACTGAAAACTCATGCCGTGATGTGCAAATTGCCTTTGCTAATGAGTTATCAATCATTTGCGATAAACTAGATATTGACGTTTGGGAGCTTATTTCTTTAGCTAATCGCCACCCACGTATAAACATATTACAACCAGGGCCAGGCGTTGGTGGGCACTGTATTGCTGTAGACCCGTGGTTTATTGTTAGTAAAACGCCAGAAGAGGCGCAAATAATTCATACAGCACGTAAGGTGAATGACGCAAAACCGCAATGGGTAATTAATAAAGTTAAACTAGCTATTGCAGACTTTTTACAAGCTAACCCAAGTAAAACCGCAAAAGATATAACTATAGCTTGTTATGGCTTAGCATTTAAACCGGATATCGATGACTTACGCGAAAGCCCTGCTTTAAATATTACTAAACAGATTGCTGACATACACTCTGGTAATGTGCTCGCTGTTGAGCCAAATATTAATGAACTTCCAAATAAAATAAAGGCAATTCAGCTTTCTACATTTGAAAACGCAAAAGACAAAGCTGACATTCATTTACTACTTGTAGACCACAAAGAGTTTCGATTTACTTCGATTGAATCTAAATTTCAAATTGATACAAAAGGGATTTGGGCTAGAACCTGATAAAATGAAAAGCATAAAGAATTTACTGATTTATGGCGCTGGAGAAAGCTTAGGTAAAGGGCTGAATATACTATTAATGGTCATATTGCCCTTTCTGTTGCCTGTAAACGAATATGGTAAGCTTGCTGTAGTCGTTATAACTGAGCAGATTCTTATGTTTTTATTATTACGAGGCCAGAATAACTCTATACTAAGATTTTGGAATAAAGGAAATAAACAGAGAGAATATTTATATTCAACGATATCAAATACTTTGATAAAGAGGAATAGTTATATATACTCGATTGCTTTTATTTTTGTTTTTGCATATGCAATAATAGATGGAGATGGATATCCGTATCTGATAATTTTGATGTCAATTCCTTTTTTGGTTCTAACTGAGTTAAAATTAGCAGTGTTTAGAGTGGAAGGAAAATCAAAAAAATATGTAGTTTATAGAATAACGTTCCAAACACTCAAATTTATTTTAGTTATTACTTTTATTAATTTTTATTTTAATAGTGTTTTAGGCTATTGTATTGGTGTGCTAGGAGCTGTTCTTATTGTAAATTATTGCTTTAAAATAAAGCTATATAAAAGCTCTTTTTATACAAAGAAAAGTGCTATCACTGATGTTGTTCTTAATTACGGAACTCCTTTAGGGTTGCAAGTTGCGATTAATCTATTTTACTCAGCAGCTGATAGATACATGTTGCTGTATCTATCAGACACAGAGACAGTTTCCATATATTCTTTTTCATATACACTAGCTACAACTTTACTTTTTTTTGCGAATATAGCTATCGTAGGGTTGATACCTGTATTTTATAAAATTGAACCTGCCAATAGTGCATTCAAATATTTAATTAAAATATTTTTAAGTATAGGTGTATTTATAACATTACTAGGCATACTTATTAATTTATATATATATCCAGTTATGATTTCTCTTTATGATTG
>NZ_PYHV01000021.1:0-130629 GCF_004766475.1 Pseudoalteromonas sp. KS88 | reverse complement strand
TGGAGACTAATAAATATATTTATGATTTAATATCAATACTTTAGTACATCTCTTAACCAGAGTTCAGGTTAAGTTAATATCGTCGTTTTTTAATACGTAATAAGGTAATAGCTTTTGGCTACTTGCCACTACCCGCTTACTTTGCACATCAATAATCCGCGTATTAACTTCTACGCCACTACTACGGTAGATTAAAGTGCCAGATAGCACATGGCTTGCAACACGCTTGTTGGCTAAGTTCTCTACTTCGCGTGAGAACACAAAGTCACCGCGTTGGTTCACTAAAATTTGATCGGTTGTTTTAAAATCAACAATGCCATAACCAAATTGTTGTAGCTGGTGAATAAAGCTTTCTGAGAGCTGGTTACCAAGCTGGCTGCTTTTAGTCAGACTGTTA
This sequence comes from Pseudoalteromonas sp. KS88, assembly GCF_004766475.1. Lineage (NCBI taxonomy): Bacteria > Pseudomonadati > Pseudomonadota > Gammaproteobacteria > Alteromonadales > Pseudoalteromonadaceae > Pseudoalteromonas > Pseudoalteromonas sp. KS88. Next base: position 130,232 of record NZ_PYHV01000021.1, on the reverse strand, counting down.
TCTAAATCAACAAAAGAAGTCACTGCAATCGAGATATCTTGCTCTAATTGCATGGTATCGACTAAGTCTAACGCCATTTGTTCAACATAATTAACCAGCGTTTTATTATGTTTACTCGGTGCGAACTGCGTTGAGCTTTGATAGCGTTGCTCTTGTTGCATGTGTGCTTGATGTATCAATTGACTTAAATCATAACTCGGGGTGGGCTCTGGCGCACTATCGACCGATTGCGTTTCTACCATGCTGCACCCTGCAACAAACGAGACAGCTAAGCTAACACTTAATATGGCTGCACACTTAGTTATATAAGTCATAGTTACTCTCACTCATTCGCTTGTTTTAGCATAATACCGTCAGTGCGATAACTGCTATCTAATGCATCCACCACAGATTGAGGTATAAACCCCTGCGCAGAGCCAACAACAGCTTTGCTGGTTAACCCAACTATACGTGCATTTATTAATACGCCGCCTTGGTGATTCACCATGGTGCCTGCTAATACATAGTTAAAGTTTTGATCTGGGCTGAGTTCTAAATAATCTCGGCTGAATACAAAATCGCCGTTTGGTGTAACGCGCATGAAATCGGTGGTTTTAAAATCGATAACGGGTACGCCAAAACTGTGCAGTTCGTGCATAAAGCTTTCGGCTATTTGATTGCCAAGTAACGTTCCATCATTGTATTCATCGTCTAAATAAATAAAGCTCGATACAGCTAATGGCGTTCGTGTATTCACATATTGCAGGTTTTCAGCCATGTCTTGCATGATACCGCGAACATAGTGGTTAATATTTTTGCGTGTAGCGACGCCCAGTTGACTGCTGTCATTCATTACAGCTTTATTTTGGAACACGCCACTATTCTGACCAGGCTCAGCAACACTTCGCTCCATGGCAAGCTGTGGTGTGGTGTTATTTTCTGCGCTGCTGGTGTTATTCATCATTTGCGAACAACCGAAGCCCAGCGGTAAACATAGGGTTAGTAATAAGCGTTTCATAAGGGCTCCTAATTAATATTCACTGCGGTAAATAAAACCACCGCGTTGCTGAATTTTTTCATCGCTCCACATCACATTTATGGGGATTTCAGTACTTGCTGCTGAGGTGATGACATTGCTTTGTGCGTTCACCATGCGTGCATTGATGATGTAGGCATGTTGTTGCCGCGTTAATGTACCAGTGATGACATAGTCAATATTCTGGCGTTGATTTAATTTTGCAATGTCTCTGCTGAGCATGCTATCTGCCGATGCTGACAAATTTAAATTATTTTCTAAACGGTACTCAATTATATTATAGCCAAGCTGCGTTAGTTGCGTGATTAGGCTTTCTTGAATTTGCTGGCTCAGACCATGACCTTGTCCTTGCGCAAGGCCTGTTTCTAGGGCGTCAGCTAAAAAAAAGCTTGTTATAGCAATACGTGACGAGCTTTTAAATGAACCATTTTTATGACTAAGCTGCGTGCTTAAATCGCGAACGTATTGATCCACAGTAAAAGACGCCATAGTCGCTTTTTCAACTTGAGTATTCGTCTTTTTTACGGGCTCACTGGTCAAACTACAAGCGGTTAGACTCAGTGACAATAAAAGTATTAACAGGCGCATATTTGCCATCCTCTATGAGCATAGCAGTATCAAAGCAATAATTATGCCTACTTAAAAGGCTGCGCTGTATAATGGCTTACTAAACAGTTTATTTTATGTTGTTTAAGTTTTTCACACTCTAAACTGGCGTTTTTTTGATACTGATATGCACCAAGTTTCAATCGGTAATAGGTCGTGCCGTTTACCTTAACTGGTTCTACATTTGCGATAAGTTCCCCGGCAAATAACTCAGGGGCTTTTAATTTTAGTTCTTCGACCGTTTTACTTAGCCTCATTCGCTCAGTAACTGATGCCACTTGAAGTGCAAATAATGGCTGTGGTGTTGGCTGATACTCAACAGCTGGTTTTGGCTTTTTAACAGGTGTAGCCTGTGTATTTGGCTGAGTCGTTTTTTGTTCCACCACCGCGTTAAGCTGTGAGATTAAAAGTTTTAAATCTTGCTCAATTAGCAGTAGTCGTTCTATTCCTGGTTTTGCTTGTTGCCATTGTGATGCAGAAGCCTTTAATTGCGCTAACTCTGCTGCGGAAATAGAGACCTGTTCGTCATTTGTAGCTTGGCTGTTGTTACTAGAATGTGTAGTACTGCAACCAAAAGCGGTTAAACATACCAGCAATATAATAAGCGTGTTTTTTACTGTGCCATGTGGCGCCATTGATAAATCCTTTTTTACTAATAGGTTATATTTTTTGAGCTTGAACAGTGCATTTTAAACCTTTACTTTTTAATGCTACACACGTGTTTTGCAAATCATTATCTTCAATTATTGAGTAACCAAAGGCTAAAATATAGCGCTCATTGTCTTTTAGATAAAATGCCTCTCTGAGCGCTTTTGGCTCTAAGTGCTGCTTAATTAATTGAAAATACGTTTTCAACATCGCCAAAGATGAAAAACTGCCAGCATGCGAAATATACCCTGAATGCTTCACTTTTTCGGTCAAAACAAAATCAACACCCATAACGACATCACCTTGCGGTGATAAATTTACAGCAATGTTTTGCGTTTCTTTTAGCGACTTTTTATTTTTATAATTTTGACTTATCACTGCTTTATATTCACCGGGCCTTAAATCTGTAAATAAATAATACCCGTCGTAGGCCGCTTGTGTTTGTGCTACTTGCTTGCCTTGTTTGTCCAATAACACTATATCTGCATAGGGTTTAACCTCACTGTGCTGGCCTTTTTGCTGATAAACCACTCCCTCAATTTCACTCGCATTATTTAATGGGTAATCCATATATTCAATAAAGCCTGCTCGTGGAGTGATTGAAAAGCCATCGTGGGCTGGTACTAAAAATGGATCTGGGAAGCTGTCTTTATCAAGCACAATATCTGTTGTACGGTTTGCTGGCATTGAGGTAAGTAAGGCTATTCCCCGCTCATCTGTAATCGCTTGGCGGTAGTTTTGTAGCCCTTTTACTTTTACACCAACAACCCCTTGTTCGTTCTCATCCATTACACCGTTGTTATTATCGTCAATAAAAACGCGTAACATTAATGTACCTGTAGTCGTTAGGCTCTGTTTTGAAACAAAATAGTTATTGTTTTGCGCATCCATCCCTAAACTAAAGCGACTATAAACACCAAACTGCCAATTTTCTTCACTGTCGTAATTAAAGTTACTCGTCACACTAAACTTATCGCTTTGCCATGTTAAGCCTAAATCTGCTGATTGCAGGTCATTGATTCGCGAATCTCGTAGTGTTAATTCGGCTTGTAACTGACTGCTAATGCTACGGTTAAACTCGGCTTCATAACTGGTAATTTCGCTTACAGGCGATAAGGTGTAATCAATGCCAAAACGGCTATAAATACGGCCAAAGCGACCTTGTAAGCGCGATGTGCCATCAACAAATTCATGGTTATTAGTGTCTTGCCATTGCAGCTGATTGCTTAGTGAAAGGCCTGAGAAGGCATAATTTAAACGGTTTTGTACTTGTTTATATATTCCCTGACTATCCGATTGCTGATAAAGAAGGTTGTTCTGATAATTTAATCGGCCAAAATCGCTCTGCATTAATTCGCCAGCCATATTTATTTGGTAGCTATCATATTCCTGATTTGTTTCGTCAGTTCGGTTAGTAGCTCTAAAGAGTAAAGATTGTTCTGCAACTTGGCTTCGTGCTGTTAACTCAAGCTCTTTTTCATTTTGGTTGTTTTGCTCATAATCTAGGTTCAATAAGAGCCTATTAAACACGCTTAGGTTTGCACCAATGGCAACGTGTTGCAAGTCGTCATCTGCTCTTTTTTGCCCCAATGCAGCTGTATAAATAGAGACGTTATCAGTAATTCCTTGCTCAAACCGCCCAGCAACTTGCCAACCTGTATTATTAAAGTTGCTGTTACCGAGTAACTGTTTTCCTTGCTCTGACACAGACAGTTCGTAAAACCCTTCACCTTTATCTAATTGATTACCATCAACAAAATAGTATTCAGTTTTACGCTCAACTTGTCCTTGAGGGCCATAAAATATCAACTCAAAATTATTTTCGCCATAATATAAATCTACATTTTCAAAAGCATAACGCCCATCTGCTAAACTAAGTTGCTGCGCAATTAATACTCCGTTGCGATAAAGCTCAGCATCCCACCCTAACTGAATGGCGCCACTTAAATTAATACGATTGTTATCAAATTGCTGGTTAAGATCACGATTAGAAAACTTAAAGCCACGCCCATACTGGCTGTTATAACGACTCCCTACTTGAGTTGCGATAACGTCGCCAAATTCAACTTCACTAGCGCCTAAAACACCGAGTAAGTTGCTTTGTGAATCTTGCCTAGTAAAAGTTAAACGTGAGTCTGTTAATAAATCACCTTCGCGACCAGATAAAAAGTACTCTGCTGATAAATAGGCAAAGTCTTGTGCGCCTAATAATGAATATCGTGTTCTATTTTGGTTTTTATCGGCACTGTAATTTAATTGCAAGTCAGCCACGGGCGCTGAAATAGCTTGATAAGGACTGGCTTTCCAAGGCAGTGTCGGTTGTGACTTTTGCTTTGTTGGATTAAGGGTTCTCCCCTTTCGCTGACGCTGAAGCTCGAGCGGGAGTGGTTCATCTGTGCTTAGGTATACTTCCAAATCAGCATAATCGACATTAAAGGCAATACCAAATGCATAGTTTAAAACGTCAATTTCAATGTAAATATCATCATCAATACTAATATCGGTATCAGCTAGCTGCAAAACACCATGATCTGTAATTAATGTGTTATCAGACAATTCAAATGTTTGTTGATTGGCGTACCAGCCTTTTGCTGAGCTTGTTGGTAAATCTATATCTATTGCAAATTGAAGGATATCTGCAAACCCTGATAAACCCAACTGCACGTTTTTTTCACTTTTGAGCGCAAAAACCTCACCCAAGTAATGGCCATTTAAATAAAGTGAAAACAGTAAAAACTCACCGGTTGCAATTCGCTGCTGCGGCTCAACTAAAACCGGTGTTTGAGGTGTGACTTGAAGGTTAGCTGTTGCAAGTTTGCTTTGAATTAGTTGCAGCGTATCGAGCGCATCATTCGCTGTTGGCGCCGTTTTACCTGATACGCTAATACTTAGGCATAATGATAGCCAAAGTAATAATCTGCTTACCTTATTATGTGCTTTCATTCACGCTTATAATAGCAACATGTTAGTTGTTATAGGCAATGTATGCTCAGCAAAGGTCACATCTGCGTATTCATCTGCCCCTGTGTATTTAAATTCTACAACACCTGGTTGTGTAATGGCTTTATCACTAAACAAGCTTAGGGTAACATCGGCACTGTCTACATCTGAATAAATACTTAAATTACCAATTTCAGCTACTTTCTCTGCAGAACTATTTGTATCGCTTTTAAAGTATGCGCTTAACTTTCCATAACTACTAAACCCAGTATTGCGGTTAACTTTTAATTTAAACTGCATGCGCTGATTATCTGGGTTTTTAATAACTTTTGCATGTTCAATAGTTACCTCGGGTACTTCTGCACTTTCACGCAGAACCACAGGAATACTGTAACTCATGATCATATTAATTTTTATCGAGCTATTAATTTTGGTGTTTTCGTTAGGTAACGCTTGAAACAGTAAGTGAGAACGGTACTCGCCAGGAGCCAAACCTTTAGGCTTTCTAAGTGCAACTTTAACAGTTTGCTTTTCACCGGGCGCTAACCTCATTTGCTTTGGCGATAGCCTTGTCATTGGGCTTAAACTTGTGTCAGTCGCTTCAGACAGAGTTACATAGCCGCCAGTTGGTGTAGATTGCTTTTCACTCCAAATTACTCGGTATGTTTTATATTCTTTACTTGTATTAATTACGCTTACTTTAGCGGTACGCTGGCGTTCATCAAAACTAATACGGGTTGGAGAAATTAGCAGGTCTGCAATTGCGCTTTGACTTAAAAATAAAAAACTGAAAACCAACATAAACGTTAACTTGTTGAACATTTTAATCCTTAGTAGTCCACGGAAATTTCAAGATTTGTAGAAGATGAGTAGTTACCATCTGAAAATTGTTTAGTGCTTGTGTTTATTTCAAGCTTGCCACCAATCAGTACACGAACTTCGCCGAATTCATCGCCAAATCCGTACTTTGGAAAGCCATTTAAACTCACTTTAAAATCGGCGCTACTGCTGCCTTGCGTATCGTGTTGAAGGGTAACAGGCGCGACTAAATTCATTGTTACACGGGTGCCTGTTGGAATACCCGTTAATATAAGCTCTGCCGGATGACCCTCCCTAATAATATAAATATCACCGGTGGTATTTATGGTGCCGTCATCTTTAATTATTACAGAGCCGAACTGTTCACTTTGTAAAACAACTAAAGTGCCAAAATCAAGCGCTTGCTGCTCTATACTGGCTGATTTAACTAATAGCGGGCATAACGCTAAATACAAGCTCAATATAGTGCACAAGCGCATAATAAACTCAGCGGCCTAAATTAATAAGCAACTTCAATCTGGAAGTTACCAGTGTAATCAGTATCGCGGTATGCTTCACTAGAAGCAATCCCAGCGGTAGAGAGAGTTGCACCAATATTAAACTCAACACTCCCATCTGCATCAGCTGTTAAGTTTGGGTTTCCTGATGTATAAGGTGTGTTAGCATTTGGACCACTGGTAATAAAATATGTCCAACTGCCAACAGTGAAGTTTGGCTCATTTAAACCCTGGCCATCAGAATCGAGTACTGTCGCTGTTGGATCTGTGATTGTTAAGCGAGCATTAGGTACGACATCTGATACAGTAAAAGAAGCGGGTGAACCTTGCCCTATGATAGAAATAATAGCGGGTGAGTTATCAGTTCTTGACGATACAGGACTTGCATCTGGATCTGGATCAATAACTAAGGTTGCTTGGTTAGCGCCTGTTGGATCTGCAACCGCACGAATAATACCAAAATCTAAATCATTACCTTTGGTCAAAACAACTGTATTTTGTACTTTAACCGTTGCACTAAAACTCTCGCTTGTAGCATAAACACCAAAAGAACTTGCAGCGACGGCTACTGCTAGTAAAGTAGAAGATAATTTCATACTAAATCCTTATAAAAGACGGGACATTACCCTATGTTGTCCCTATCATAATTATTATCGACAGTTAGGACAAATACTTTACGCTTAATTACTGAAACAAAAGATAAAGCGTACTTTATTCATATAGGTTGGCCGACAAATGGCGCACTTAAACACTTTTGTCCCATATTTTTTGCAATTAAGCAAAAAGTATTAGCTTCTGTATAATCTTGAAAAGGGCCTACGCGTAAGCCAAAAAGCGTAACGCCTTTGTTCTCTCGCTGAGTCATTAAAAAGTCGAGCTGCTTAAACGCATGAGGGTATTCTCGGTGTAATCTCACTATTTGCAACTTAACCAGCTCTGGTCTCAAATAAAGTCCTAGCTGAGCACCTGCAAGGGAATCCGACTTTGTTTGGTATATAGATTCACCAACCACATTACTTTTATCCGTTTGAGTGGCCTGATTACCATGGAGCACATCCACCCGCTCTGAACGAAGTTCTGACGGACCTTGTGCTAATTGAGAATTTGACGACAACGCCATAATCAGAAGTTTTAGATCATTTTCCATACTTGCAAGTCGATTAATACTGCCTTGTTGTTGCTGCCACTGTGCAACATATTCTTTAACTTGCTGATCAGAGATAAGTGATGATGAATCATCAACCTCGTGACTTTCATTCATGGCGCAACCGGCCATCAGCACTGCTAACATCAAAGTAAGCCAAATTCGAAGTGTAATATGCATTTTTTGCGCTTTAGTTAAAAAGTAATACGGTAATTAAGCAAAGTAAATGCCAGCTTATGTGTTTAATCGTTATGTTTATAAAATAAAAAAGTGCCATTTAGGCACTTTTTATAATTCATTGGTTTATTGCCTATTTTACTAAGCCTTTAATAAACTGTGATAAATCAGTTTTAAACTCATCTCTGCGTAGGGCAAATTCGATAGTTGCTTTTAAGTAGCCTAATTTACTGCCACAATCATGACTGCGCCCTTTAATGGCGTAAGCTGCCACAGGCTCTTTTTCCATTAACATGGCAATGGCGTCGGTTAATTGGATTTCATCACCTGCACCAGCAGGCGTTTTTGCGAGTAATGGCCAAATATTTTTACTTAAAACATAGCGTCCAACCACCGCAAGGTTTGATGGTGCAGTTTCAACCGGTGGCTTTTCAACCATGTTAGCAATAGCAGCACTTTGGCCTTGTGTTATATTTTCGTCACCAATATCGACAACACCAAACTTATCAACATCTTGCATAGGCACTGGCTCAACCATAATTTGGCTTTCACCCGTTTGCTCAAAATGTGTGATCATTTCAGCTAAGTTGTCTTTTTTGAGATTGCTTTCATGATCGTCAATAATCACATCTGGCAAAATAACCACAAATGGCTCGTCACCAATAATCGGTGCTGCGCAGTTAATCGCATGGCCTAAGCCTTTTGCTTCACCTTGGCGAACATGAATGATGGTTACGTCTTTCGGGCAAATCGATTGCACCTCGGCCAATAATTGCCGCTTTACCCGCTTTTCAAGCGTGGCTTCTAATTCAAAACTGGTATCAAAGTGGTTTTCTATTGAGTTCTTACTAGAGTGAGTAACTAATACAATTTCTTTGATTCCTGCAGCAATGGCTTCGCTAACCACATACTGAATTAATGGTCGATCTACAACTGGCAGCATTTCTTTCGGTATTGCTTTGGTTGCAGGTAACATTCTCGTTCCTAGGCCCGCAACTGGTATAACAGCTTTCATTTGATTCTCCTTAAATGGGTATTATTTGTCCTACACTGAAAAAGGGTATTTAATCGCGTCATGGCATTGGTAGCCAATGACTTCAAAGTCATCTCTTGTGACCCATGTTTCAATGTCTTCTAATGTTTTAATTGCAGGATTGATACGCAACTGAGGTGACTCAAATGGCTCACGCTTTAATTGAACATCACGCATTAATTCTAGCTGGTTTTCATAGATATGCGCATTTACAATTTTATGGTATGCCTTACCCGGTTTGTGGCCGGTAATTTGCGCCACTAAGGCAAGCAATACAAAACACTGTATTTGATTGAAATTCAAACCAAGTGGTACGTCACAACTGCGTTGGTATGATGTTAAAGATAACGTATCGCCTAACAGTGAGAATGTATGAGTGTGCATACATGGGCGTAAGCAACCTAGGTCAAACTCACCAGGGTTGTAAAACGTGATAATTTCACCTCTGTCATCGACCCCATTTGTTAGGTTATCAATTACTTTTTTAAGCTGATCTAACGGTGTACCATCGGGGCGTTGCCAGTGTCGACCTTGAACGCCGTATACCCGCCCCATGTCGTCTTCACCTTGTCGATTAGGGTTATTAAGCCATGCTTGATTTTCATTGGCATTGGCATCCCACGTCACACAACCAATTTCACGAAACTGTGCTGCACTGCTGTAACCGCGAAGGTAACCTAGCAGCTCAGCAATTGCCGCTTTATAGTAGCTTTTGCGGGTTGTGATCATTGGGAACTTATTGTTAGCTACATCGTACTCAAGATCTGCATTTATTACGGTTAAACAACGTGTTCCTGTACGTTTATTTTCAACCCAAACTCCTTCATCAACAATGCGCTGACATAACTCTAAATATTGTTTCATTATTCGCTCTTTTTAAGCTTTACTAGCAGCTGACGGTTGCGGCTTTTTGTACGCCCATATTATCAAACCTAAGCCACCAATAACCATCGGTAACGATAAAATTTGCCCCATTGAGATAAAACCGCCAAACAAGCCTAAATGTGCATCTGGCTCTCTAAAGTATTCGATGGCAAAACGGAATACACCGTAACCTAATAAAAATAAGCCGCCCACACTGCCCGCTGGACGCGGCTTTTTAGTGAATACATATAAAATAATAAACAGCACTAAGCCTTCAAAAAATGCCTCATAAAGTTGCGAGGGGTGACGGGCAAGTGGTCCACCCGACGGGAATACAACAGCCCATGGTACGTCAGTGGTTCGCCCCCACAGTTCACCGTTTATAAAGTTACCAATACGCCCAGCTAATAAGCCTACCGGTACAAGCGGTGCCACAAAATCACCTACAGCGAGAAGTTGCTTTTTACGAGTCCATGCGAAAATACAAATTGCGGTGATAACACCTAATGTACCGCCATGAAATGACATGCCGCCTTGATCTATTCTAAATAAATAAAATGGGTTTTCTAAAAAGTAGCTAAACTGATAAAACAGCACATACCCTACGCGCCCACCTAATATCACCCCCAGCATGCCATAAAAAAGTAAGTCGCTGACTTCGTCTTTTGACCAACCTGAGTTGGGTTTAGCTGCTTGGCGATTTGCCCACCACATGGCAAAAGCAAACCCTATTAAATACATTAACCCGTACCAACGTACGCTTAGTGGACCGACCGAAAATATAACCGGATCTATTTGTGGAAATTCTAGAGCCATAAAAATTAAACCTTAACTAAACACCATTTGAAGTGCGATGATAACCAATAATACTGCAAACGCTTTCTTTATCGTTGCAACGGGTAAATAATGAGTCGCTTTTGCACCAATAGGCGCCATAAACCAAGAGGTTATAACAATCCCTAACAATGCGGGTAAATATACAAATCCAACAAAGCCATGTGCTAAGTCAGTCACCTTCCAGCCAGCCGATATATAGCCAACCGAACCAAACAAAGCAATAACAATACCACACGCGGCAGCACAGCCGATTGCTTTTTTAATATCAACTGAAAAATAATTCAGCAAGGGAACAATTAACGCGCCACCACCAATACCAATTAAGCCTGACAAACCGCCCATTATCGCGCTAAAAGCACCAATAACGGGCCCTTTAGGCATCGCTTTAACACTGGGTGCTTGTTTACGTGTTGATAGCACCATACGAGCAGCAATAAATACGACACTCGTTGCAAATACTGCCCGTAATAATTGTTCTGGAATAAAACTCGCTGCAAAGCCACTAAACAAAGCGCCTACCCCAACACCGCTCATAACCCAAGGTGCTATTTCCCACGGTACATTATTATTTTTATGGTGTGCTAAAGCTGAGGATGTCGACGTAAATAAGATTGAGGCCAAAGAAGTGGCAATTGCAATAACAAGCACGTGATCTGCATCTGCTACATCAAACTTTACCAGTAAACTACTGAGCACGGGCACGATGATCAAGCCACCGCCTATGCCAAGTAAACCTGCTAAAAACCCGACAATACTCCCTAGTACTGCACAGCTTGCGATCAATATAACTAAATCATGCATAGCACGCTCTTATAAATAAATTGTTATATGCATATACTAATCCATTATATCTTAGGATCACAGCTTAAATTAACCGTTTTATCAACCATGGCTTGGGGTATAAAAAAGCTTACCTAGTTTGTGTTCAATCATAAAATTGCGTGTTAAACGCAATACTTGTTTTGCAGTAGATTGGGCTAAACACTCGGCCAATAATACTTCCATATCACTCATTTTTAAGCGTCTGAGCACCCACTTTACTTTACTGATAGAAAAGTGATTCATACTAAGTTGTCTATATCCCATCGCAATTAGTAAAATTGCGCCTTCTGGGTCGCCGCCAAGCTCGCCACATAAACTTAAAGATAAGTCGTAGTGTTGGCACTCTTGGGCTACTTTTTGTAGCACACGTAAAACGCCAGGGTGATATGGGTTGAATAAATCTGCGACCCGCGCATTTGAACGATCAACTGCCAGTAAGTATTGCGTTAAGTCGTTACTGCCCACCGAGCAAAAATCAACTTTTTTAGACCATTCAGGTAGCATAAACACACTTGAGGGTACTTCTAGCATTACGCCTACTTCAGGGCGCTCAATTACTTTATCTGGGTGCTGCTCTTCTAACTCAAAATATGCTTGCGATAATAAAGCCAGTGATTCATCCACTTCTTCTGTGCCGCTAATCATTGGTAGCATAATTTTTAGATTGCCCAGGCCCATATTTGCTTTAATCATCGCCTTTAATTGATCTAAAAATAATTCTGGATGATCTAGCGTGACGCGAATCCCTCGCCAACCTAAAAATGGGTTGTCTTCTGTAATATCAAAGTAATCTAAAACCTTATCACCACCAATGTCCAACGTGCGCATTACAACTGGCGCAGGATGATAACTTTCCAATACCTGTCGATACCAGTTTTCTTGATCTACCTGTGAAGGAAATTGACCTTTTTGCATAAACCATGCTTCTGTACGGTATAAACCTACACCATCGCAAAGTACTGTGCTGACACTTTCGGTATTAAGGTCCAAACCTGCATTGAGTAACAAACTAATTTGCTGCCCATCTAAGGTAACAGCTTCGCAAGCTTGCTCAGCAATAAACTTATCATTGAGGATTGTTTCTTGGTATTTCAGTTGTAGATATTCATCTTGCAAGATTTGCGAGGGAGAAATATATAGACGCCCAGAGTAAGCGTCTAATATCATTTTTTTACCATCGAATTGCAGTAAAGGAACGTCTTCTATACCCCAAATTGCTGGGATCCCCATAGCCCGAGTCAAAATTGAGGCATGGCAGTTTGCTGAGCCATTCACACTGACTACACCCACTAAGTGCCCCTTTGGCACTTCCGCTAACATGGCGGGTGTTACGGTATTTGCAATGAGAACGGTGTCTTTTGGATAAGGCTTGACCGCATGTTCGGTCTTGACCAAGTGGTGAAGCACTCGTAAACCAATATCTTTTACATCAACAGCACGCTCTTTAATGTAGGGGTCTTGCATTGCATTGAACTGTGCAATTAATTTTTCAATTACAATTTTAAGTGAGCTTTTAGCGCACCAACCTTGTTGCAATTGCGTTTCAACATTTTGCCCTAAACTCTTTGCATCAAGCAGCTGCTGGTATACATCAAATACAGCCAAAGCCTCTTTGGGTATCGAGTCACTAAGTGTCGTTGATAGGGTATTAAATTCGTGTCGAGTTGCTGAAACGGCTTGGCTAAACAAGCGTTGTTGCAGTGCCTGATTAGCATCCTTTTTCAGCTCAATAGATGTAAAATCAAGTTTGGGGATGACAACAAACGCTTGGCCTATCGCAATCCCTGGGGCGCTCGACACACCTTTTAATACTGAGGTTTGATGAGATGACTCATCTTGACGCAACACTTCTTTTATTTCTGCATGTGCAAGCTGAGACGCTAGCTGAGCAGATAATGTGATTAAAAATGACTCTTCATCTTGGCTAAATACACGCGCAACTTTTTGCTGAACAACGATTACACCCAACACTTTTTTTTGATGAACAACAGGAACCGATAAAAAAGCATTATAGCTTTCTTCGTTTACTTCTGGGGAGGATTTAAAGCGCGGGTGTGATTTTGCATAGGCAATGTTTATGGGTTCTTCTCGCTGTGCAACTAAACCAACAAGGCCTTCAGTAAAACCAATCCTAAACGTACCAACAGCTGTGGGATTTAATCCCTGAGTTGCCATTAATACAAAATTGTCTTGGCTGTAATCTGCAAAGTAAATTGAGCAACACTCAGTTTGCATGGCGTCTTTGACCATGTTCACAAAACACGCTAATGCACTGTCCAAACACGCCTGTTGCGAAACAGACTCTGCAATAGCCCTAAGTGTTGCCAGCATAGCTTTCCTTATCTACCTTTGTGTCGCCATGAATCTTTTGATTGTTCACGCTTATTAAAAGGCATCGCAAATGGTGCAAACTCTTTCATGACGCGACGATATACATCGCGTTTAAACGATACAACTTGCCTAACCGGATACCAATAACTTACCCAGCGCCAATCGTCGAACTCCGGGTGATGTGTTTTAAGTAAGTCTACTTCTTCATCTTTACAACGAAGTTTCAGTAAAAACCATTTTTGTTTTTGCCCAATACACACCGGACTTGAATCGCGGCGGATTAAACGTTTGGGTAATTTATAGCGTAACCAATGTTTAGAACTTGCAACAATTTCTACATCTTCTGGGCGCAAGCCTACTTCTTCGTGTAATTCACGGTACATTGTTTGTTCTGCGCTTTCGCCACTGTCAACACCACCTTGCGGAAACTGCCACGAATGCTGACCATAGCGTCGAGCCCAAAAAACTTGTCCCTGATTATTGCAAATTACAATTCCGACATTGGCACGAAAACCTTCGGCATCAATCACCTTAGTGCCTCATTTGTAAGTCGATTTTTAATGATTGTTCCACATTAGCTGCAATACGGCAAACACTATTATAACCAAGCACACTACAGGTATAGATTTAAGGGCCAATGAAGTGCAATTATTAACCGAACATCCTAGTGCTACGTTATTTATAATAAATATGGGTAATACTTCAGCTATTTTGCTCACCTTACTCACAGCTTGTGCATAACTTTAGTTTATACAGGTTGTTTTGCAAACAAATCCACAATAGGCGATCTAATAAAATGCTTTTTCCACAGATTCTGTGGATAACATTGTTCATATATCTGTATTTATCCTCGTTAGCTTTTGATACGCACTGCATTTGAATCTAATAAATTATACAAAAAACATAATAATCATAAACTTAAGAATAAAACATTTAGCGTCGAAGCTGTAAAAAAGTTACCCACCAAGGCTTGGGCAAAAAACACCCAAACACATAGATATCCACTCACAATCAATTTTGCTATCATGTTATGTGAATTGAAACAATAGAATATTTCTCTTATGCGAGCTGTAAAACCTCAGTCAATCAATGAATTAATGCAACGTGTAAATGACATCGCAGGCATGACATTAGGCCAATTAGCACAACAGTATCAATTTAAAACTCCAGATGATTTATTACGAGAAAAGGGCTGGACAGGTCAACTGATTGAATATGTTTTGGGTGCAACGGCCGGTTCGAAGCCGACACCTGATTTTGAAGAGTTGGGGGTAGAACTAAAAACACTGCCGATTTCTTTTAAAGGTAAACCCCTTGAAACCACGTTTGTATCCGTCACTCCTTTACTCAATGTTACAGGAATGACTTGGCAACAAAGCCATGTGCGCCAAAAACTAAACCATGTTTTATGGCTGCCTATCTTAGGTGAGCGCGATGTTGTTCCATTTGATAGAGTAATAGGTAGTGGTTTTCTGTGGCAACCAAGTGCCCAGCAAGATGCACAATTACAACGAGATTGGGAAGAACAGATGGAGCTTATCGCATTAGGTCGCGTCGATGAAATATCAGGGCATTTAGGCGATGTAATGCAAATAAGACCCAAAGCAGCCAATAGTCGGATCGTGACCGACGCAATTGGCCCTAATGGTAAATTAATAAAAACCCTGCCCCGTGGCTTTTATTTAAAAACCAACTTTACTGGCGAGATACTAAGAAATCAATTTAGCTTATAACTATAAATACAAGTCAGGATAACTTAACTAGCCTCCAACTCACACGGCTGCGCATTTTGAATTGATTCATTTGCGTAGCGAAGTAGCCAGTTTCGAGTATTTTTAAATGTCGTAAATTGACAATTTCTTTCCACTACTTTTGCTCTGATAAGTTTATTTTTACCGTTAATGTTAATTACATGAGAAGCGATTTTCTGTTTATTACTTTTAAATTCAAAAGCGAGCTCTGACTTCGCTAACTCAATAACACCACCAAGTAAATATGCAAACTTACTTTGAAGTTCTTCAGCGCCACCGGCAAAGATACTATCACGCTGCTCTTTAGTAATAATTTTAGAGGTGATACTTATTAAGTTTCTATACTTGAATAAAGGCTTACGACTTTTAGTCTTTTTATCGTTAATCCACACTTGAGCCTTCACCGCAACTTGATTCATATTCTCATTAATAAAAAAGATAGGCTTTATATATAGTGTGTTATGGTTAAGTTTATCGCTATAATATGGCTCATGTTCACCGATAAAATCTTCATTTTTAAACCCATTTGTAAGAGTAATAAATTCTGCAACAGCCTCATTAGCTTTAAGTTGTTGTTGCGCTAACTTACCATCTTGCAAAGCTGATGAAGCTGCTGCATGAGCAGCTATTTGCGCCATCATCCCTGCAATTCCCGCGGCCCCAGAATACATTACATTAGACCCCTCTATTGAGCTGTCTTTAATGTATACACCTCTGATATCAAATTCTTGGCTATTTACAAACGTAAATCTAAAATCCTCTGATTTTATTGCTGTATCTTGTCCATTTACATATTGAGTGTAATCGTCTCTCAAAGGGGTAGAATTACACCCAAGCAAAAATAAACCCAACACTAATGGCAAAATAGTTTTCATAATTACTCCCTTTGACAAAACCTATATAACCGTGGCAATAGCCACGGTATAAGGAGAATTAAATATTATTACGAATCAATGTTTTTACATTTTCGATTGCTTGGTAGTATGACGTCGTTACGCCTGGGAATTGATCGGGCTCATCCCACACACCTTCAGGTTGTACTTTCTCATCTACGCTTTGATATTGAAGATACTTATTCGTATCTAAATCGACTGTATATACTAAGCCCTTTAAGTACCCTTGAGGATCACCATTCGGTACGTAGCTACTAAAACTTCGGTATGCACCAAAACTATGAAAATTAGCAACAACTAATACATCGATGCCATGCTTCTCTTTCAAACCACGAAAATCCTTTTTAGCAAAGCCAAGCTCTCCCTTAAATTTTGGTAATTTATCGATTAACTTTTCATCATCAAGCGCAAGTACATAATTCGACCTTTGCTTAAAACCTTCCTCAATAACACTTTTTAAATGCTCAATATCGTCAGTTGGTAGGCTTTCTAAATGCTTATCCAAAGAGCTAGTTAAAGCAGAAGCTACGCCATAACATAATAAACAACTCGCGCCGTATATATGTGTTGTCGCTTTTTCGCCTCGCTGAAAATATAAACCAACCTTTCTCTCTTTATTATTAAAGTGGTTTGCCTCTAACTTAACTGTGGGCTGCGGCGTTGTGCCACAACCAACTAATAGCACAGCTAAAAAAGTCATTATTAATTTTTTCATTCTAATTTTCCTAATTACATACCGCAAGCTTCGCATTCAGCTTAGCTTAATCCAGCGTGTAATTTACATAAAAAACGTATAGCTAACAACTACCTATTCACCTTCATTAACAAAAAAGATAACTGCCTTAATATATAACCTTATTCTTGCAAATTAGGATAAAATTTATTTTTAAAAATCAATACATCTCTTAACCAGAAATCTGGTTATACCAATACGATTAATTAAGTGGTCTATTTTGAGGTTAGAAAAACGTATTTTTAGCAAGGCAAAAAATCGCTACTTTTCTGTTTTAATGAGAATTTTTTAACGCAGGTAGCGGCACGTCTAGCCCCACAAAATGATTAAGTATTATTGCGGGTTGGTATTATGCAGTGTTTTATTCATAATTTAAAAAAGGTACTAGCATCGTATAAAATATATATCGCTATTGTTCAAAAAAAAATCCCCGCATTAGCGAGGATTTTTTAAAAGTTTAAATCAGATGCTAAAGCATTACTGACCTTTAACTTCTTTAAGTCCGTTGTAAGGTGCTTTAGCGCCTAATTGCTCTTCAATGCGAAGCAATTGGTTGTACTTAGCAACACGGTCAGAACGGCTCAGTGAACCCGTTTTAATTTGACCCGCTGCGGTACCTACTGCTAAATCAGCGATAGTGGCGTCTTCTGTTTCACCAGAACGATGAGAGATAACCACTGTAAAGCCAGCATCTTTAGCCATTTTGATTGCTGCTAACGTTTCAGTTAGTGAACCAATTTGGTTAAATTTGATTAAGATAGAGTTAGCAATACCGTTATCAATACCACGCTTTAAGATTTTAGTGTTTGTAACGAACAAGTCATCACCAACTAACTGAACTTTGTCACCAATTAATTGTGTTTGGTGTGCAAAGCCGTCCCAATCAGACTCATCTAGACCATCTTCAATTGATACAATTGGGTATTGCTCAGTAAGATCTTTTAAGAAGTGGTTAAATTCTTCTGATGTGAATTTTTTTCCTTCGCCTTTCAGGTCATAGATATTTGCTTCTTTGTCGTAGAACTCAGAGGCAGCACAGTCTAAGGCTAATGTAATGTCTTTACCTAGCTCGTAACCTGCGTTTGCTACAGCGACTTTAATCGCAGCAAGGGCGGCTTCATTTGAAGCAAGGTTAGGTGCAAAACCACCTTCGTCACCTACAGAAGTTGAGTGGCCTTCTGATTTAAGTACTTTTGCAAGGCTGTGGAATACTTCAGCACCCATGCGTAGTGCTTCACGGAAGTTAGCCGCGCCAACAGGTTGAACCATAAACTCTTGAATATCTACTGAGTTGTCAGCATGCTCACCACCATTGATGATGTTCATCATTGGTAATGGCATAGAGTACACACCAGGCGTGCCGTTTAGATCAGCAATGTGCTCATAAAGCTCTACTTTTTTAGATTGAGCAGCAGCTTTTGCTGTAGCAAGTGATACTGCTAGAATTGCATTAGCACCTAATTTTTCTTTATTCTCAGTGCCGTCTAAATCTAGCATTACTTGGTCAACAGTCTGTTGTTCTAATGCGTTTTGACCTTCTAAAGCAGCAGAGA
Organism: Pseudoalteromonas sp. KS88; assembly: GCF_004766475.1. NCBI lineage: Bacteria > Pseudomonadati > Pseudomonadota > Gammaproteobacteria > Alteromonadales > Pseudoalteromonadaceae > Pseudoalteromonas > Pseudoalteromonas sp. KS88. Next base: position 111,569 of record NZ_PYHV01000021.1, on the reverse strand, counting down.
TTTCATTATTGATAAAACCAACCGCTTTTAAAACACCTTTACCTAAGTAACGTGCTTTATCACCATCACGTAATTCAAGTGCTTCGCGAGTACCTGTTGATGCACCTGAAGGTGCTGCAGCGCGTCCCCAAGAACCGTCAGCTAAATGAACATCAGCTTCTACAGTTGGGTTACCACGCGAATCCATAATTTCGCGACCAATCACTTTTACGATATTTGACATCTCGATTCCTCTTTTCCCAAAATGGTGAGTTTGCCGGCTTTATTAATTTTCCTTAATACCGCCGCTTTAAAAACAAATAAGCCGTGCATAGAGCACGGCTTATTCACATTACGATGACGCTTTTTGATGAGTGTGTGCAGCTGCAACAAACCCTTCAAATAGCGGGTGACCATCACGTGGTGTTGACGTGAATTCCGGGTGGAATTGCGCGGCAATAAACCAAGGGTGATCTTTGTTTTCGATAATTTCAACTAACTTCTTATCTTCAGATAAGCCAGTGAAGCTCAAGCCAGCTTGCTCAAGCTTTTCTACAAAGTTGTTATTTACTTCGTAACGGTGACGATGACGTTCAACAATCTCATCACTGCCGTATACTTCACGTACCTTTGAACCCGGCGTTAAGTGGCATTTTTGAGCGCCTAAACGCATTGTGCCACCTAAATCAGATGCTTCATCGCGTACTTCTACGTTACCATCTGCATCTAACCACTCAGTAATTAGGCCTACTACAGGCGCTGAAGACTTCGCATTAAATTCTGTTGAATTAGCATCTAAAAGACCTGCAACATTACGTGCATATTCAATCAATGCGACTTGCATGCCCAAACAGATACCTAAGTAAGGCACTTTATTTTCACGGGCATATTTTGCCGCTAAAATTTTACCTTCAACACCTCGGCCACCAAAACCGCCCGGTACTAAAATCGCGTCTAGGTGAGCAAGTCGTTCTGTACCTTTGCTTTCAAGGTCTTGTGAATCAACGTATTCAATATTAACGGTTAAACGGTTTTTTAGGCCTGCATGTTTAAGTGCTTCGTTAACTGATTTGTATGCATCTGGTAATTCAATGTATTTACCTACCATACCAATTGTTACTTCGCCCGTTGGGTTAGACTCTTGGTATAATACTTGTTCCCATTCAACCAAGTCGGCTTCAGGCGCTTCTAGGTGGAAACGACGACATACAAAGTGATCAAGCTCTTGAGACTTTAATAGTGCTGGAATTTTATAAATGCTGTCTACATCTGGTAACGAGATAACTGCTTTCTCTTCAACATTAGTGAAAAGTGCAATTTTTGCACGCTCATTATTTGGCAATTTACGATCAGAACGACAGATAAGGATATCTGGCTGAATACCAATTGAGCGTAGCTCTTTAACAGAGTGTTGCGTTGGTTTGGTTTTCACTTCACCTGCAGGGCCTAAGAATGGCACTAGCGTTAAGTGAATAAACAATGCGCGCTCACGGCCAATTTCTGTGCCTAACTGACGAATTGCTTCTAAAAATGGTTGTGACTCAATATCACCTACCGTACCACCAATTTCAACGATTGCCACATCGTGGCCTTCAGCACCGTCATAAACACGTTGCTTAATATCGTTAGTAATGTGTGGAATTACCTGAATAGTTGCACCAAGGTATTCACCACGACGCTCACGACGCAGTACATCTTCATATACACGGCCTTGTGTGAAGTTGTTACGGCTTGTCATTTTGGTGCGAATAAAACGCTCATAGTGACCTAAGTCAAGGTCTGTTTCTGCACCGTCTTCGGTGACAAATACTTCACCGTGTTGAATTGGGCTCATTGTGCCTGGGTCAACGTTGATGTAAGGATCCAGCTTTAGAATGGTAACATTAAGACCACGGGCCTCTAAAATAGCTGCCAATGATGCTGCTGCAATACCTTTACCCAACGAAGAAACAACCCCGCCGGTAACGAAGATAAATTTTGTACTCATGCGAACCCTAGAATATCAGGAATTAAAAGGAATATAATACCCAAACAAGTGATTTTGGAATATGTTCAAGACGGGGCGAAATTATAGCAAAAGCCTCTCTATCAATCCAGTGAAAGTTAGCAATTCTCTGCACAAAAAACACACTCCAAAACGCTCACTATCTAAGGCTGCTTTTTAATCGCCTCCCACGCAGCATCCATTTCTTCAAGGCTTGCGGTGTCAAGCGACTGTCCTTTAACCTGTAAATAAGCCTGCACCTTTTGAAATCTTGATGAAAATTTATCATTTGCGCTGCGTAATAACTGTTCAGGATCACGTTTTATATGACGTGCAACATTAACGGTCGCAAATAACAAATCGCCCAACTCTTCAGCAGTATGCTCTGAGTAAGGGTCAACCGCGAGTGCTTCTTTTACTTCATCAACTTCTTCAGCCACTTTATCCAGCGCACCATGATACGTGGGCCAGTCAAAACCTAGCCCTGCGACACGTTGCTGAATCTTTTTTGCTTTACTTAATGCTGGTAAGTTAACTGGTATATCTTGCCACAGCGAAGTGGCTTCACCGGTGTTTTTATCTTTACGTTCTTGCGCTTTAATTTGCTGCCACTGCTGCGCAACTTGGGTGTCAGTTAACGCTTGCTGATCTGCAAATACATGAGGGTGGCGTCTGATAAGTTTGTTATTTAAAACACTAACAACATCATCAAAATCAAACAGGGCTTGTTCCTTTGCCAATTGCGCATAGAAAACAACCTGAAAAAGTAAATCGCCTAGCTCTGCTTTTAGCTCAGTGTAATCACCACGCTCAATACAATCGGCTACTTCATACGCTTCTTCTAACGTATGCGGCACAATCGAGTTAAAATCTTGCTTTAAGTCCCAAGGACATCCGCTTTGTGGATCGCGCAGCTTTGCCATAATTGCTAATAATTCAGATAATGAGTTTTGCTTTTCCATAAACCCCTCTAGTGGCTTCGCTTTGCTTGGTGAACGCCTTCAATCTGATCAAGCTTTGAAAGCAAACGATTGGTACTAGATAAGTCGTGTACCTCAACTTGCATTGTAAATTTAGCCAGTTGCCTGTCTTCGAGCGTTTCCATATTCATGTTCAACACGTTTACTTTTTCATTAGCAAGCACTGAACTAATATCACGAATTAACCCTGCGCGATCTGTGGCTTCAATTTTAATACTTAACGCGTATGAACCATTAATTTCATCTGACCAGCTAACTGCTATTACGCGTTCTGGGTGCTTATTTTTTAAATTAGTAAATGAGTCACAATCGTCTCGATGTACGGCAATACCCCGGCCTTGTGTGATATAGCCAATAATTTGCTCACCAGGAACTGGGCGGCAACATTTAGCTACATGGCTCATTAAGCTGCCCACACCATCAACCACAATACCGTTTTTATCCCCACTCATTTTTGTTGGGTTTTTAAAACGGATAACAGGTTCATCATCTGTTCGGTCAGTAATAGAATTAAGCAGTTGATTTAAACGTACATCACCTGCTCCTATAGCAACTAACAGATCATCAAGCTCTTTAAAGTTATAACGAGAAATTGCAGGTTCAAGCTCCTTATAGGTAAGCTCTAACTTTTGCAGTGCTGTGTCTATGATCTCTTTACCTGCGCTTAGATTTTTATCGCGGTCGAGTTGCTTAAACCAATGATGAATCTTTGCGCGCGCGCGTGATGACTTTATATAACCCAATGAGGGATTTAACCAATCGCGACTCGGGTTGGGTTGCTTTTGGGTAAGAATTTCAACCTGATCGCCGGTACTTAGCTGATGAGTAAACGGCACTATTTTGCCAAATACTTTAGCACCAATGCAGCGGTGACCTACATTTGAATGAATGTAGTAAGCAAAATCCAGTGGTGTTGCTCCCAGTGGTAAGTCAAAAATATCACCGCGCGGGGTAAAGATATAAACGCGGTCTTCTACCACTTGGTTTTTCAGTTCATCCGCTAGATCACTGCCATCAACCACTTCTTCTTGCCATTGCAGTAGTTTACGTAACCAACTAATTTTTTGCTCATAACCTGAACCACGGCTGGGGAGCGCACCTTCTTTATACATCCAGTGGGCAGCAACACCCAGCTCTGCATCTTGATGCATTGCATGAGTACGAATTTGGATTTCAACGGTTTTTCCCTCAGGGCCAAACACCACCGTATGAATAGACTGATAGCCATTTTGTTTTGGTGTGGCTACGTAATCGTCAAACTCTTTGTTTAGATGCCGCCAATTAGTATGCACGATACCGAGTGCGCCATAGCAATCTTGTAGCTCATCAACCACAATCCGCATGGCACGAATATCAAAAAGTTGATCGAATTCGTAATTTTTTTGCGCCATTTTTTTGTAGATGCTAAAAATGTGTTTTGGTCGACCATAAACTTCAGCTTTAATACCAACTTCGGCAAGCTTTGTTTTTACTTGTTCAACCATATCAGCCATATAAGCCTCACGGCCAAGGCGCTTATCGTCTAATTGCTTAGCAATACTTTTATACAAGTCAGGGTGCAAGTAACGAAAAGAAAGATCTTCTAGCTCCCACTTTAATTGGCCTATCCCTAAACGATTCGCTAGAGGGGCAAAGATATCGGCAGTTTCTTTAGCTGCTATTACACGCTCTTCTTCATTGGCATTTTTTAGCTCGCGTAGATGACATACCTGTTCGGCAAGCTTAATCACTACTGCACGCACATCCTCAACCATGGCTAATAACATGCGGCGAATATTATCGACTTGCACGGTGCCATTGCCTTGATGAGCTAAGGTACTAATCGTCGCCATTTGCGAAACACCCGTAAGCAACACGCCAACATGACTACCCATTACCTCTGTTACTTTTTCAATGCATACTAAATCGTCTAGAAAATAGGGAGTAATGTAAGCCGTTGATAACGTTTCAGAGTCCAGATTCATTTCCACCAATATTTCAACCATTTCCATGGCCATCATCTGTTGGTGTTGATCAGGAAGAGCCGCGCATAAAGTGTTGGCTTTGATCAGTAACTCGCGCTTATCTTTGGTTAACGCGAGTAATTCAAGTCGCGTTTTAAAATCTGCTGACTTATCCTGCTGATGTGATTGCCGTGTAGCTACCATGTTGCGCTCTATCTCCTTTGAAATAATGCCATTGTTTCAATATGCCCTGTGTGGGGAAACATATTCATTAGCCCTATTTTTTCAAGTGAAAACCCCGCTTGCGAGATAATTGCACTGTCACGGGCTAAAGTAACAGGGTCGCAAGAGACGTATAAAATCGTTTTAAATTGCTTAAGCGGCAGTTGTTCCAAAATAGCCACAGCACCAGTTCGAGAAGGATCTAACAATAAAACATCTAATGCTTTACTAAACCACGGTGCTTGCTCTATTGATTTAGTTAAATCAAAGCAATGAAATTGCGCATTCGCTATTTGGTTAGTTTGCGCATTTTGACGAGCCATTGCAACCGCCGATGGCACTCCTTCAACACCAATTACATTTTTTGCACATTTAGCCACCACTAAGGAGAAGTTACCAATCCCGCAGAACAGGTCAAGTATTTGTTCGTCCCCATTTAAATCAAGCCAGTCAACAGCTTGAGTTAACATAGCTTGGTTAACTTTAGCATTAACTTGAATAAAATTACCTAAGCCAAATTCAAATTTTAAATCCTGTTCAGGTAGTTGATAAAATGGCATTGCTAGATGGTCATGCTCAATTACATCACTTTGGTCTTGAAAAATAATCTGCCACTGCAAGGTCGCACCAAGTTCAATAATTGTCTGTTTAAGAGATTCACTAACGGCTTTAGTATGGCGCAAAATAACAAAGTTTTGCTCATCAGCTTGGCATAATTGAATGTGACTAACGCTACGAAGCTCATTATATTTATTTAGCAAGGTGTCAAAATGGTTGAAGACATCATCATAAACGTGGCTTAGAACGGGGCATTTATTGACACTAATAATTTGTTTAGAGCCTTTTGCTCTATAACCTACACGCATTTTTTTTGCGTTTTTGTCGTACATTACGGCTAAGCGCGCACTACGGCGGTAATGCTTTGGCTCACTTAATAATGGCGGCTGCCATGCCATATTTTCTAGTTTTGCAAACTTAGCGAACAGCTGACTTACTGCAACCTGTTTCTCAACCAGTTGCTGATCCAACCGTAAATGTTGTAATTGACACCCTCCACATTGCTCGTAATGCTCACAAAAAGGGGCAACTCTGGCATCACTTTGATGCTCTACTTTGATTGTTTTTGCTGCGCAGTGGCGAGATTTATCCTCTGTCAATTTTGCCTTTACGACTTCGTTGCTCAAAGCACCACTAACAAAGCATACTTTATTATTATACTTAGCAATACCTCGACCTTGATGGTCCATGCCAGTGATGGTTAATGAAACAGGCTGCCCTGAGAGGGTCTTTTTTTTTACTTGGAAAAACTGTGCCATCGGGCAACACCTTAAATATTGATTGTATCGGCAAGATTGATTACTCGCCTATAAGTATATACTCTTAGTTAACTAATAATGATAACTACATTAACTTATGACTAAACTTGGTTTGCGCGACTCAGTTTTAGCGCTGACATTAATTCCCACAGTTCTAATTGGACTACTACTTGGTGGCTATTTTACAATAAATCGTTACTTTGAGCTTGATAAAATATTATATCAGCAAGGCTCAATGATTTCGGAGCCATTATCGATTGCAATAGAGCAGCCTTTACTAGCAAAAAATAAACAGCAACTTAATCGACTAATTAGTCATGCTCACAATAAACACTCGCCAGCGATAAAAACCATTGCAATTTTTGACGCAAACAAACAACTCATTCTGACCAGCAATTACCACAGCGACTTTGATGAGCAAATAGATGAGTCTCAATTACGAGCTGATAATAAAACGAAACAGCAAGAAAGCGATGGATTCATCCTATTTTACACGCCCATTGTCAACCTCTCAACGCCCGAGGCTCGCTGGAGTGATTCAGCGTTTCAAACTACTTTAGGCACAATTGTTGTTCAACTTAATAAAGACCCGGCAATTATCGGACAACAAAGAGCACTGTTAATCAGCGGAATTGTAATTATATTTGCACTCTTGCTTGCCGCTATTTTGGCGATTCGTTTAAGTAGGATGTTCATAACACCACTTAATAAGCTAGTTATTGCCAGTGACAGGTTGATCGAAGGCAAACGAGATACTGGCCTAAACACACCAATGATGGGTGAATTTGAGCAACTTCGCCTAGGCTTAAATACCATTTCTGATACCATGGTGGTGCAAAGAGACGAAATGCAAAAGCACATTGACCAAGCCACCAGTGATTTGCGCGAATCGTTAGAAATGTATGAAACACAAAATATTCAACTTAATATTGCGAAAACAGATGCTCAGGACGCTAACCGTGTAAAGTCAGACTTTTTAGCAAAAATGAGCCATGAATTACGCACTCCACTCAATGGTGTTATTGGATTTACACGGCAACTACATAAAACGCCTTTAAATAAACACCAAAAAGACTACCTCGATACTATTGAACTCTCCGCCAATAGTTTGATGACAATCATTAGTGACATTTTAGACTTTTCTAAGCTTGAAGCGGGTGCTATGGAGCTGGAGTCAATCCAATTTCAGTTACGCGACAACATCAATGAAGTACTTACATTACTTGCACCAAGTGCCGACGAGAAACAACTAGAACTCTCCATTTATATAAACTCACAAGTCCCTGACAATATTACTGGCGATCCAACTCGCTTTAAGCAAGTACTTATTAACCTCATAAGCAACGCAATAAAGTTTACTGAAAAAGGTGCCATTAAAATTGATGTTGGCCATCGCCTTTTAGACGAAGAGCGCACGTCAATTCTCGTGTCGGTGACTGATACTGGTGTTGGTATCCCAATGGACAAACAAGATGCACTGTTCACACCATTTGGGCAGGCAGATTCAAGTATTACCCGTAAATTTGGAGGAACAGGACTTGGCCTGATTATTACAAAACACATTGTTGAAGCCATGGGTGGACGTATTACTCTTAACTCAGCACCCGGGCATGGTACGTGTTTCACGTTTAATGGTGTATTTAGCCTTCCTAGCCATAATGTTACAAATGACTTACCAAGTAAATCGCTTGCCAATAAGCGCATATTGTACCTAGAGCCACATGAACACACTCATTATGCAGTCTCATCTTTATTAAAAGATTGGCAAACTCAAGTAACCGGCTGCTTTGATGAAGAAAGCTTTTTCGACGAAATCAAAAAAGATTTTAATTACGATATTTGTATCATTGGCCATGTTGCCGCAGTCGATGAAATGCAGCGTTTAAAAAGCTATATAAAAGCGGCGCGTGAATCCACCGATTACTTATACCTGATGTTAAATACTGTATCGCATAGCATGCGTGAATCTTACATAGGTAGCGGTGCAGATGCGTGTTTAAGTAAACCTCTTAATCATCGCAAACTGTGCGAAGTGCTAGCGGCCCCTTATCGCCTTGATCACCCCGTACACAATATTGAACAAAGTGACGACAAGCTTTTACCATTAAAGGTGCTGGTTGTAGATGATAACGACGCCAACTTAAAGTTAATTTACACATTACTAGAAGAAAAAATAGAGCTCATCGATACTGCTCACAATGGCTCACAAGCATACAGCCTGAGCAAAAGTCATAAATACGATATTATATTTATGGATATTCAAATGCCGATTATGGATGGCATTACGGCCTGTAAACTTATTCGCGAATCATCTCTTAATGAAGATACGCCAATCATTGCCGTAACGGCACATGCCCTTGCCGGCGAGAAAGAGCAGCTAATAAAAGATGGCTTTAAAGGGTATTTAACCAAACCTATCGATGAAGATATGCTAAAACAAAGCATTAGTGAATATAGCCCTAAATCACCAATTATACGGGATAAAAACCGCCAAGAGCATATTGTGTCAGAGCCCCCTTTCACCAGCAATTCACTTGATTGGACTCTCGCGCTGCAACGGGCCGGAGGAAAGCACGAGCTCGCATTAGAAATGTTAAACATGCTTTTACTTAGTGTTCCGGAGACATTACGCTTACTCGATGAAGCTATTCATAATCAAGACTGTGAGCACGTACTCAGTATCATTCACAAATTCCACGGCGCATGTTGCTATACTGGTGTTCCAAAGCTTAAGAAGCTTGCAGAAGGACTTGAAACAGCTTTAAAAGGTGATTGTGATTTAAGTTATATTGAACCCGAACTCTTTGAGCTCAATGATGAGCTTGAAAACTTAATGACTGATGCAGGTATGGCTCAACATTAGAGCCATACCAAACACGCTTAATGACATACCTGCGTTAATGCTTTTGCTGATTTTAGACTGCTTATTTTCCAAGGCTGTTTTTGTGCAGTTAAATCAATTGAAACCCTTGCGATATCATTAAACAAGTAGTCTCCTGGCGCATTCAATCGCGTTAAGTGTTCACTTAACTGCTGCTGGCAAAAGGGCCCTGTGTCACCATGTATTACCAAAACAGGCTTGGCAACAGACTGTGCAAACTCAGCAAGTGCTTCTCGGTATACTTTAAATCCATCACACTGTTTCACAACCGTTTTGCTGCAGGCCGGCTGCATTGTACCGTGAGTATATATATCGGCTTGGAACCCTATAACGTAAGCTTTCGCTAATGGGTCTGCACGTGACAACCACTCGAGGTTTAACTTATCACGTTGCTGCGCAGCCTGATTCGCCAACGCTTTATCTGTTTTTAATACTTGCCGACGGCCGTTATGAGTCCCTGCAATATGTAAGGTCATAAATTCAACCCCCGCAAGTTGCCAACGTGCATTCTCGACCATGGTGTGCTGTGTTTTATATTTCGCTAACCGACTTGCTTGATTTAGGTAGCCTGGCGTGTACATCAAGCGCTTCACAAATGCTAAACGTTCAAGTTCATCAAAACGAGGTTTTAAACTATTACGGTCACAGTCAGTCCACTCATTATCGCCTGGGGTATATATAAATGGCCTACTTGTCAGCCCTCTTAATAGCTTTTTATTACTCATTAAAAGCTCATTTGTACAGGGCTCTGAACCGGCTTTTATATCGCCTAGATGCATCAGAAATGAATGGGGTGTCTGCTGTATTTTTTTGGCTAAAATACCATTTTTATTCAGGCTCACCTTATCCACAGAAGTGTATGGCATATCAGCAATAACTAAAAAGTCAGTATCGGTTGCAGAGTTTAGCGGCTCGCTCACCAAGGCTGGGCTGTTAGATAAAACCTGCAGTACAGTTAACATTAGAAGCATATTCATTCCAAAAGGCTAAAACTTTGTTTCAGTTAACCACTTTATAAACATAATTAAAAGAAACGGCTTTTTCTATTTAGTCTTGTTAAAATACATTAACAGTTAAAATCTATAGTCTAATTATGCAATTTAATACTAGCTACACACTTGATAAGCCTTACTTTTATGAATGTTTCGATGAGTCACTTCCCTATAGTGCACAAGCCAAACCTAAATATGCCTTTTTAGTACTTTTGATCAGTTTAGGGTTTATTTCTATTTATGCCTTAGAGCAACACTATCTTGGTAACTTTATGATTATGGCGGCCGTTGTTGAATGCGTTGCCTTTTACTATCGCAGGCCATGGTGGGTAACACGTCAAATGCTCAGCCGTGCATCAGGTTCAAAAGCAAAGTTAACGATTGATGAAGCAGGGTTTAGTAGTGAAAACCCACACAAGAGTTACCAAATTACATGGCAGCAAATTGATGATGTTATTTTCACACCTCGTGGAATTTTACTAAAACATAAAAAAGGCATGCAGTATATATCTAACAGCGTCCTCAGTGATGAAGCTATCGATTACATAAAAAAAAGAGCCGCTAAATAGCGGCTCTTTTATATTAAATAAATTGATTAAACATTACCCGGACTAGGGTTAGACTTTTCAGCTTGAATACGCATGTAAATTTCTTCACGATGAACTGAAACGTCTTTAGGTGCATTAACACCGATACGTACTTGATTTCCTTTAACACCTAGTACAGTGACAGTTACTTCATCACCTATCATTAGGGTTTCACCTACTCGACGAGTTAGTATTAGCATTCTCTTGCTCCCATGTTCCAATAAATTAAAAGATTCCGCTTTCGTATCTTAAAGAAAATAAACCTTAAAAGTAAGTAAAAACTCTAAATCGATTCACTTTCTGTCAAAAAAACTTTATGTAATGCACGAACAGCTAGCTCTAAATATTTTTCTTCGATCAAAACTGATATTTTAATCTCAGATGTTGATACAAGTTGCACCCTAATATTCTCTTGAGCTAATGCATCAAAAAATAAGCTTGCCACACCTGAATGTGACTTCATACCAACACCAACCGCTGATACTTTAGCGACCGCACTGTTTCCAGAAATATCGGTACTACTAATAATATGGCGGTTATTTTGCAATACTTCAAGCGCTTGTTCAAAATCATTGGTGTGCACCGTAAAAGCATAGTCTACTTTATCAACATTATGATTAACTTGATTAATCATATCTACTTCGATGCCACTCTCAGCAAAAAGTTTCAAAATAGCCGCCAAGTTATGTGTGCCACTTTGTACTCCATCTATACGAACTAAACTTTCATCACGATTAAAAGCAATGCCAGATACTACGGATTTTTTCATATCGGTTTCTTCAAAACTAATCAAGGTGCCTTGATCTGGGTTAAAACTAGACAATACACGAATGGGTAGATTGTACTTCCCCGCCGCTTCAACGCAGCGAATATGCAATACTTTAGCACCTAGGCTAGCCATTTCTAACATTTCTTCAAAAGTGACATGGCTCATTCGCCGCGCTTTAGGCTCTATTCGAGGGTCTGTGGTATAAACACCATCAACGTCTGTATAGATTTGGCACTCGTCTGCACCAATTGCCCCCGCAACTTCCACGGCAGAGGTGTCTGTTCCACCTCTTCCTAACGTAGTGATATTTCCCTCTATGTCTCGCCCTTGAAAACCGGCAATGATGGCAATGCGGTTATGTTCAAGCTCGTGTTTTAAACGAGTGGCTGCCACATCAGTAATACGTGCTTTACCAAACATATTATCGGTTTGAATATTAACTTGGTCGGCAAGTAAGCTCACCGCAGAATGGCCACGTTTAATAATAGCCATAGCAAGTAAAGCGATTGAAACTTGCTCACCTGTGGTGACTAAAACATCAAGTTCACGGCTGCTCGGGCGAGCATCGATTTGTTTTGCAAGATTGATAAGGCGATTAGTCTCTCCAGACATTGCAGAGAGCACCACCACCACTTGATGACCTTGTTGCTTGGTTTTCACAACAAGGTCGGCGACGGCTTCAATACGCTCAATAGAGCCTACCGAAGTGCCACCGAACTTTTGAACTATAAGGGCCACTTAAATTTATGCGCGCTCAGTAAGCCAAGCTGTCACACTGTCTAAGGCTGTGCTTAAGTTCTCTGGCTGTGAGCCACCAGCTTGCGCCATATCAGGGCGACCGCCGCCTTTACCACCGACTTGTGAAGCCATGTGATTTACCAGTTCTCCAGCTTTAACTTTGCCGGTTAAATCTTTAGTAACACCCGCAATCAGGCTGACTTTAGCACCATCAGCAACACCAAGGGCAATAACACCTGAGCCAATCTTGTTTTTCAGGTCATCAACCATGCCACGTAAGGCTTTAGATTCAGTCCCTTCTACATTCGCAACAAGCAGTTTAACGCCATTAATTTCAACAACAGAATCAAGTAGCGATGCGCCTGCGGCACTGGCTAGTTTATCGTTTAGCTGTGCAATTTGCTTTTCAAGACCTTTTGACTTTTCAAGTAAAGCAGTTACTTTTTCAAGTACTGATGCGCTGTCGCCTTTAACAAGAGCAGCTACGTCGTTTAAGTGTTGTTCTTGCTCGCTAACGTAGGCAATCGCGTCAGCACCTGTTACCGCTTCAATACGGCGAACACCCGCAGCAATGCCACTCTCTGATACTATTTTGAATAAACCAATATCACCAGCACGCTTAACGTGAGTACCACCACATAGTTCAATTGAGTAATCACCAATGGTGACTACGCGCACTTCGTCATCGTATTTTTCACCAAATAATGCCATCGCACCTTTTGCTTTAGCATCATCAATAGCCATGAGCTCGGTATTTAACGCAAAGTTACGACGAATTTCGTCGTTCACTACGCGTTCTATTTCACGAAGCTCATCTTTTGTTACGGCTTCAAAGTGCGAGAAGTCAAAACGTAAACGCTCAGGATCAACTAAAGAGCCTTTTTGCGATACATGATCACCCAACAATTGGCGTAATGCTTCATGCAAAATATGTGTAGCTGTATGGTTCTTTTTAACGCGCTCACGACGTGCGTCATCAATTGTCGCTTCTACCTTATCGTTAACACCTACACGCCCAATAACAGTACCGTGATGGGCAAACGCGTTACCTAGTTTAGTGGTATTGGTAACAGCAAACTCACCACCTGCAACTTTTAATGTGCCTGTGTCGCCAATCTGGCCGCCTGACTCGGCATAGAACGGTGTACGATCAAGTATAACAATACCCTGTTGACCATCTTCGAGAACTGAAACAGACTCACCTTGGGCAAACATTTCAATCACAGTGCCACTGTATTGAGTCGCATCGTACCCTTTAAAGTCAGTGTGTTTATCAGATTTTAATTGTTGATTGTAATCTGCACCAAACTTACCTGCTTGCTGTGCAGTTTTACGCTGCACATCCATGCACTCTTGGAAACCTTGCTCATCAATCGTCATAAAACGTTCGCGGGCAACGTCAGCGGTTAAATCAGCAGGGAAACCGTAGGTATCATAAAGTTTGAATACTAATTCTCCCGGGATCACATCGCCACTCAAGTTCGCTAAGCTATCTTCTAAAATAGCTAAGCCACGCTCAAGCGTTTTACCAAACTGTTCTTCTTCGATACGTAATACTTTTTCAATAATTTCTTGTTGCTTAGCAAGCTCAGGGTACGCTTGACCCATTTGCTCGATTAGAGCAGCAACTAACTTATAGAAAAACGCGCCTTGTGCACCTAACTTATTACCATGGCGCACAGCACGACGGATAATACGGCGCAGCACATAACCACGGCCTTCATTTGATGGCATGACACCGTCTGAGATTAAAAAAGCACATGAACGGATATGATCCGCAACTACACGTAGAGACTTGTCATCCATATCTTGAGCATTGGTTACTACCGCTGCTGCTTTGATTAAACCCTGGAATAAATCGATTTCGTAGTTTGAGTGCACACCTTGCAAAATAGCGGCTATACGCTCAAGTCCCATACCAGTATCAACAGACTGCTTTGGTAGTGGCTCCATAGTGCCGTCACTTTGACGGTTATATTGCATAAATACCAAGTTCCAAATCTCGATGAAACGGTCACCATCTTCTTCAGGTGAACCTGGAGGCCCGCCCCAAATTTCTTCACCATGGTCATAAAATATTTCAGAGCATGGGCCACACGGACCTGTATCACCCATTGACCAGAAGTTATCAGCGGTATCAATGCGGATAATACGCTCGCTTGGTAAACCAATGTCTTTTGACCAATAATCAAACGCTTCTTCATCTGTGTGGTAAATAGTAACAAGCAGCTTTTCTTGAGGAAGCTTCACTATTTCAGTTAAGAACTGCCACGCAAACTTAATCGCATCTTGTTTAAAGTAATCACCAAAGCTAAAGTTACCTAGCATTTCAAAAAACGTGTGGTGACGCGCCGTATAGCCTACATTTTCTAAATCGTTATGCTTACCGCCAGCACGAACACAGCGTTGCGAGCTGGTTGCACGGTTGTAAGGACGGCTTTCTGCGCCTAAAAATACATCTTTAAATTGCACCATACCGGCATTATTAAATAATAACGTCGCATCGTTACCCGGGATCAGCGAGCTTGATGGAACAATTTGGTGTTGTTTAGCGGCAAAAAAGTCTAAAAACTGTTGCCTGATCTGTGCGGTAGTCATGTGCTGCATTTGAAAGTCTCACCCATTTTTACTGTGCTTGCATTGCAAAATCTATTTGTTCGTAACTGAACCCTCGATACATCAAATAGCGTGTACGCTTGGCTTTTTCTTTGTAATCGAAATCGTTCTGTGCATTTGAATACTTTTTTAAATACGCTTCCTGCGCCAGTTGAAACCAGTCTATCTCCATAGTTTCAACAATTGTACTGAGCAAGGCTCTATCAATTCCCTTAGCCATGGCTTCGCTTTGTATACGCTTTAGGCCATGCTTTTTAGCAATATGGCGACGCACAAACCCTTCAACATAACGCTGCTCATTTATAAAATTGTGCTCTTCACACCAATCTAATAAAGCCTCGATAAATTCAGGCGTCGCCTCTTTTTGCTGTAATTTCTTTGTTAATTCACGCCGTGAATACTCTTGTCGTCCGAGTAACCAAAGTACGTAATTTTTCAGCTTTTTTTTAAGCGTGTCATCCATCTGCGTCATTAAGCGTCAAAACGCCCGGTATCATTAGACTGCGTAGGCTCTGTTGGTTCGCTTTGCGTTGGTGGTACCACAGGCATAAAAATAGCTTGGTATGATACAAAAAAGCTAATGTAGCAAATTGGCATTAAAACCAACAGCGGTATAAAAGTTAAAAACGCAGATATAACAATAAATACGGCACAAATAGCACCATAAACACTTAATGCAGCGACATTATGGTAGAACACCATTAACGAGCTTTTTAACACTTCAAGAATACGTTTTTGCTGATTAAAGTAAACCAAGGGTACGGCATAGGCAAACGCAGTAAGGTAGAACGAAATAGCGATTAAAAACAACGCTATATTGGCCATAGAAATACTGTCAATCACTTGCTGTAATGCAACATTAGGGTCAACATTCGGATCGCTCATAATAGCAACCGCTTCTGCAAATAGACCATTAGCAAGTAATGCCATTAGTACTCCAGCTGCCATTTGATACAGCGCTAAACGCAGGAGTCCAAGGCGGTTACCTTTAGCTGAGAAAGGCTTAAGTATATCCGCCAACATAATTTTGCCGCCTTGCTGTTTGGTCAACACAGCTTGATAGAAGCCCGCGGTTAAAAATGGGGTTGCCAGTGCAGCAATGATTTGTAAGAAAGGCAAAAATAGCGATAACAACCCAACTATGCCGATAAATAAATGCATAAATATAAAAGTAAGCGGCTGGGTTTTAAAAATAAGCCAACCGGCTTTGAACCACTTAACACCAGCATCAGCTTTAAATACTCGTAACTCGATTGACATACATGCTCTTAATTTAAAAACAAAACACGCCGAGTATAACTCGGCGCTGGATGGGATTACAGAGGTGAGGCCGCAAAACTACGGTTTTTTAATCTTCTTTATGTCTAACATGTGCGCGCCATGCTTTATTTTTGTTTCTAAGTAAGACTTATTACCTGCTACACCCGCTTTGATATGAGCGTGAGTGCCAATAACGGCGTCAACTTCAATACCGGCATCTTTTAAAGCATTTAGCTTTTTCGGGTTATTGGTCATTAATTTAACATGGGCCAATCCCATTGCCTCAAGCATTAAAACAGCATCAGAAAAATCACGTAAATCATCTGCAAAGCCCAAATGATTATTTGCTTCGTATGTGTTCATACCTTGGGACTGCAGTACATAAGCATCAATTTTATTATACAAGCCTATGCCTCGGCCCTCTTGGCGTAAATAAAGTAAAATCCCTCCTTGATTGTGCATCATCTCAATACACTCATTGAGTTGCTCACCACAATCACACCGCGATGAATGAAACACATCACCGGTTAAACACTCTGAATGCATGCGAATAAGCGGCACTTTTTGCTCACTATCAGCGCGATTAAACACCAAAGCTACATGCTCTTGCCCATCATTTAAGCCGCTGAACGAAATTATTTCTGCGGGGATATCACTGTTTTTTCCAACGTTAAGCTGGACTCTAGCTCTTACTTGCGCCACGACAAATCCAAATATAAAAGTAAATGCGATACATTAAATGTGATACTATCACAAAAAAGACACGGATGTATGATCACCGCATGAAGTGAAGACTACATTGAGGCTATCACTTACAATTCAAGTATTATACCCAAGCAACCTCAAGATGCGAGCGTCGTTGGAATTAAAAGCCACAGTTAATATTTAATATTACTGTGCATAAATGACACGTGCGTACCTATTTGGTAGTATTCGCCAACACAAAGTAATAAGGATTATTATGAAGGTATCAACTTTAGTGCTGTGTCTCGGTTTAGCTTATAGCAACTATGCAGTGGCAAATGAAACTTTAAACGCTGATTTTAAAACCGCCTACCAAAATTATTTAACAGCCCAACAAGGGGATGAAAACGCCTACCCTTTTGCTAAACAAGCCTACACTTTAGGAAAGCAGTTATACGGCCCAACATCGGATAACACAGCAAACCTTGCGACTAATTTTGCAAATGCACTTAAAAACAAAAGTAAAGAGTCAAAAGTTGAGCGTTATGATTTGTTTAAAAGTGCTTATAACATATTAGCCAAAAACCACTCTGAAAATAGTTTAATCTTGGTCGATTCGCTAACAGGTATGGCTAACAGCGCCTCAACCGCCTCTCATGCAGTAGATTTGTATGATCAAGTAATCGCTCTTGCAAAGCACAACAACCAGTTTAAGCTAGCTGCTGACTTGCAACTAGCCGCAGCCAAAGACTTTGCCTATTCACACTTTGGCAGAAAACATCTAACAGCACGCAAATACTTAAAGCAAGCCGATGAATATTACACACAAAATTTACCTGAAAACTCAGTTGAGCGTATCAAAGCTGATTTTTTAGTGGCTGCATTTGCACAAGGAAAAAAGAAATATAACAAAGCGATTAAACGTTTAAACCGCATTGTAAACGTATTTGATAATGCGCTTAGCTTTGATCATCAAGCAGAGCTCAGTGCGCATTCTAAGCTCGTTCACCTTTATGAACTAAAAGGTCAAAGTGAAGAAGCTACCAAGCACTGTATAGCGATTGCTAAAATGGTGCCATGGAATGAAAATCAAGAGCAAACTCCGCTCTATCGAGAAAACCCTGATTATCCTTTAAGTAAAGTTAAACAAGGACGCAGCGGCTATGTACAAATGGAGTTTGATGTCACACCAACTGGATTTGTAGAAAACATCAGCGTGTTAAAATCGGTTGGTGGAATTGCGTTTGAAAAAGAGGCATTAAAAGCCATAGAAAAGTGGCGTTATGCACCTAAATTTGAAGATGGCCGTGCCGTACTGGCCAAAACCAAGGTGCAACTTGATTTTAAAATACGTTAAACACCTTATTAATCAAAAATAGCCCTGTTATGGGCTATTTTATAAAGTATCGAGAATCGCTTCGCTCGCCTCTTCAATTAAATCAACTACATGCTCAAAGCCATTTTCTCCGCCGTAATAAGGGTCTGGAATTTCGTCAGTCACTGAATTACCGTAACTTAAAAACAAGGCTAACTTATACTGTAAATGGGATGGGCAAAGCGCGGTCAAATCAGCCAAGTTAGATTTATCTGCCGCCAGTATTAAATCAAAATAGTCAAAGTCGTGAAGGCTAACTTGGCGCGATTTCATACCGTTAAAGCTGTAACCACGCTTTAACCCTGCGGCCTGTGAACGCTTATCAGGTGGATTACCTGCGTGGTAACCGATAGTGCCAGCGGAATCGACCTCTACAGCGACTTTACGCTTAGCCACTTTTGCCTTTAAAACAGCTTCTGCTGTGGGTGAGCGACAAATATTACCTAAACACACCACCAACACTTTTTTCATCACTTATTCCTTGGGCCTTTTAAGTCAGCTAATAAGTCTTCAATTTCCGCTTTGAGTTCTTTATCTGCAATTTTATTCGCACTCACCTTGGCTGCTTCAAGCGCTTTAATAGCTTGCGGTTGTTGGCCTAATTCTACATGCATAGTTGCTAATGAGTAACCTATTGATGACATGTAATCTTTAGCATTAATAGCTGATGCTTTAGCCAGTGCTTTTTCGTATAGCGTAATGGCATCACTGAATTCGTCAGTAAAATCAGCTAACGTTTCCCACTGCACTGGATGATCTTTTTCTGTGTTATCGTTTTCTATACACAGGGCTTTGAGATCATTGTAAAGCGCGTCAAATTTCTTTTGATCTTTTCTCTGCGCAGCATGAACAAGATCGCCAGCAAGATTTAGTACACGTTTATACAGCTTTGTATTCATCATTTTAAAGACCCTTTATTGTAGAAATGAAATAATAACACACTCGCCGATTTTTATTTCCACCCTTGGAGCCACACGTCTTGCTCTTTAAGCTGTCGCCAATCAATTAATTGAGTTCGTTTTGACATTACAGCTTCTATTTCACAATGGATGACCACACCCTCTTCATCAAATTCAATGTCGGTAATTATAAAGTGTTTTTCTTTATTGATCGGTGATACTGCTGTCCACTTACTGCGTAATAATTTGCGAGGATTTATTTGGTTCATTGGCATGCCTTTGATAGTAAATTAAGTTTATACGCTTATCAGTCTTTACTCGTTTTATACAACAAAACTCTAATTACACAGCGTCTGTCTTATCAAGCTTTTTTTACAAACTTAGCAGTTACCATCATTTCACCAACGCCATCCACTTTACAGTCAAGCTCATGATCTTTTGTGTCTTTAATCCAGCGGATCACGGCTTTAGTACCAATTTTAATTACCTGAGAGCTGCCTTTTATTTTCAAGTCTTTAACCACAGTCACTTTGTCACCCTCAGCTAACAGTGTTCCATTGGCGTCTTTAACTTTAACAGCATCATCGTCGTCATTTTGAGTGGGATCCCACTCAAACGCACATTCAGGACAAATTAATAGAGTTTGATCTTCATAAACATAGTCAGACTGACATTTAGGACAAGAAGGTAGAGACATAATTAGCACGCATAAATAAATTTTTGCTTATGGTAATAGCTCATCATGGTTTTGTCTATTGAGGTGAATGAGTGAACTTTTTTACAGAGCTGATTAACCTGTGCTCTTTGTTTTATTGCTTAGCAAAAGCCTTACATGTACCCTTAATCGACTTTTTGAATTAGTAATTATTATGTATAAACGCAAACTGTTTTATTTTGGCCTGACAACCGCCTTTTTCTTGTTTTTAGCACTACTAAGCACCGCAATATCATCCCACCTTACACGTGAAAATTTACTGCAAAGCAATATTGCACATTCATTATTGGTGGAGCATGAAAAGTTATCGAGTATCTCATACCGATTATTTAAGCAGCTAACAGATGAAATTATTTTCGGTCAAAATGCCAATCAAGCGTATGTTCGTAAAAAACAAAATCTTATTCAACAATCACTAAATCAAATAAAAAAGCTAGAAATAGAACAGCGTAAAGCATTAGGTATCTCCTTTACAAAAGGCAGTATTGAAGACACTGATGAACTTGTTCGAATGATTGATGAGATCACCGTTGAATTTAGGGCTGTTGTTAGCAGCAAAAATACAGCCCCTCTCAATCAGCAGGCCAAGTTAAAACGATTATTAGAAGTCACGATAGATGATCAGTTCAGAGAAGCGATTAACTCTGCAGTTGCACGTCAGACTCGCGTCGTTGCAGCAATTAACGCTAAAATGGATATGCTTAACACCACCATATTTTGGTTTGCGATTGGCTTAGGAGGCCTTTCAATCCCACTTATTTTATATGGCTGTTACTGGCTTTTTAATCAACTTTATCAACCGCTTATTTTAATAGCAAATGCCACCAACTCGATAGCAATGGGGCACTACCACAAACCCATATCGGTAAAACTAGACGATGAGTTTGAAGAGCTCGCAACGTCAATTAATCAACTTGCGTTGCGCCTGCAACAACATGAAAACAATGCTGTTCAATCAAGAAAGCAGCTGGAGCTTGAAGTTAAGCAACGTACGAGCGAATTAACAGAAGCTAACCTGTTATTGACTAAAATAGACTCCCGTCGTCGCCAATTTATTGCTGATGTGTCTCATGAATTGCGTACGCCATTAACCATTATACGAGGCGAAGCACAAGTTACACTTAGAATGAAATCAGTGTCCGTAGATGATTATAATCAAACACTCAACTCTATACTCGGACAAGCCATTAGCTTAAGCCGTTTAGTGGATGATTTATTACTCTTAACACGGGCAGAAATGAATCAAATAAATCTAGAAGTCTCCCCCACTAAGATAGTGCCGCTAATAAAAACTGAAGTCACCAAATGGCAAAAACTAAACCCAACTCGAAGTATTACCTATATAACCCAGTCAAATTTAAACCATGCTGTTGTCACTATTGATGCCCAACGCATACAGCAAGTGCTGGCTATTTTATTTGATAATGCTGTTAAATATTCAAGCTCAGAGCAACCCATAGAGATTAGCCTCACAATAACACAGTCATTAGTCACTGTTTCTATAGAGGATCATGGTGAAGGAATTTCTGCTGCTGAGGTTGATAATATTTTTGAGCGTTTCGTACGTTTTAGCAAACACAATGAAGGACTCGGGTTAGGGCTCCCTATTGCAAAAGCAATTATAGAAGCACATAGCGGTACTATTAATGTTACCTCAACCCAAGGGCAAGGCTCTGTATTTTCAATTTCTTTACCAGCTGGACAGCCATGATGAACATCTTACTTGCAGACGATGAATTACCTCTATTAAACTTTTTATCACGTGGCCTGCGTGCTGAAGGCTACGATTGCAGCACCTTAAACGAGTTACACGAAGTGCTGCCATATATTAAAAAGCATTCACCTCACGTTGTAATACTCGACAGGCTCTTTGGCTCGCAAGATAGTTTGTCCATTCTCGAAGCGATAAAAACCCTTTCCCACCCACCTATGGTGCTTATGTTAACAGCATTGGATGAAGTAACAGAGCGTGTTAAAGGGCTGGAAATGGGTGCTGATGATTACCTTTGCAAACCCTTTGACTTTGATGAACTTTTAGCACGTGTTATCGCATTAAAACGTCGTATGAATACTGCACATTCGGATCATCAAGCGTCAACCGCTATCGGCTCCTTGGCTTTACTAACTCAGCAAAGAATTGCATTGCTCAATGAGACTGAGTTAACACTGACAAAAATTGAATTCGAATTACTACTTTATTTTGTCGAAAACCAAGACAAGGTATTGTCAAGAGAGCGAATATTAAGCCGTGTCTGGCAAACTTATAATGAGCCTAATACCAATATCGTAGATGTGTATGTGAGTAAGTTAAGAAAAAAAATTGAGAGTGAGCCTAATCTTACAATTCAAACTTTACGCGGCAACGGGTATAGAATGAGCTTAAAATAGCGCGAGAAAATAACTCGCGCCAAAATTATTTTACTTGCTAATCGGCGATAGTAGTTTTGGGTTTTGTACTAGGTTACGAACACCATGGGCGTGATCTTCTTTAAATACATTGTCGTTACACCATTGGCCAACACTATTGATATTTACCACAGCAACTTCAGGCCTAACACTCCAGCTAACTTGTAATGGCGACGCTTTTTCATTATACCCAGGGCCTGTTGTGGAACCTAAATACTCAATGGGGTTACCGGTATTAGTTGGTATATTTGGCGCTTGATAAAAACCATTTACTTTTTCGATGTGAGTGAGCTTTGAAAAGTTAACCGCATTTTTATCATTCGCTAATACAATCACCTGCCCTTCAACACGTAAGCTTGGGTTCATCGTACTATCAGCTAAACATGCACCGAGTGTAGGCCCAGGTTTAACTTGTGCTGATGAATAAACAAAATGCACCTCAAGTGTGTCCCCTACATTCAACGAACTTCCTTTCGCTGAACACACCTTGACTTCTACAGGTTGTAACTGTGAAGCCGATAACTGGCCATCATAAATGTACCCAGTGTTGTGTCCTTTGCCATCACCATTGCCTGCAAACGTGGTAAATTCTCCCCCTTTATGCTCTGCATTTTTATGAAAGTGAATATTACATAAATTGAGGTTACCGCGATTTGGAGCAGTACCAAAGCTGCGAAGGTTAGTACCATAAGCTTGGTCAATGTCGCGTGGAGATTGAGGCCCGTAGCCTTGAGCATGAGTGTTTTTTTCAAGCGCGACCCGTTGTGCTTGAATAACGCTATCACTCACTGCTTTTGCATTTATTACATCACTTGTTAGAGCTAGTGCACCAAAACCAATAATTGTTACACACTTTGAAATCATCGTTTGTTTCATGTTGTTTATGCCTTTAAAAAGTTCATAAACCCATGTTATTGAAAGTATCTAAAAAATACTTATAGGGAAGATTAAAATTAGATTAAAAAAGTAACGACACTCATAAAATAACAACAATTTCGAAAAGTGAGTAAGAAGAAGGTAAGGCCGACCCACTGCCATTATTTAGCACTGGGTCATTTTGATAAACTATGTGTATAAAAGCCTGCAGATAATGTGACTAATGGGGTTTTTTAGAACCACCACGCACTAGATCTTTACCGTTTTCATATACTTCTTGCGTAACCCAACGGCCCAACAATAATTTATGCTCATCATCAAGCACGGCGATAAATGGACGTTTATTACTGTTGTGGGTTGCCAAAGCCAAGCCTGAAACATTCTTTAAACCTAAGCCTCCGCTCTCAACTAAACGGATAAATGCGTCGAGCTCCTCAAGGGTGTCAATGACATCGTTATCGTTAATCATACTGTTTACTCTTTAACAAATTAATGAGCATAGAATACCAGTTATGAAATATTTGATAAATACGAGTTACTTAATTCGCACTCTAATCACCATATTATAGCGCGCGATAACGCATACCTTCCTCAAGCCCACATTGGTGGGGATGCGTATTTTTAAACGTGACAGGCACTGTTTGTCCACAAGGTAGCTGGTTATACTTCGGTGGTAAATTGGGGCCACATTGCTGCACATCAAAATGCAAATGATGCCCGCCAGTTTGGCCGGTATCACCACTTTTAGCAATCAGCTGCCCTGCATTAACTTGCTCACCCATTTCAACCAATACGCCATTATGAGTAAGGTGTATATATCGTGCTATTGTGTCATCATCATGCTGTATAAATACAAAGTTTTCATGCAAATCTTGACCATTACCATCATGAAACTGTTCACGCAATGCAACCACGTGACCTGCTCTTGCTGCAACAATGGGTGTGCCGATTGGCATAATAAAATCGAGCGCATATAAACCAACTCCATGGTTTGATTTTCGGTAATGCCCAGTCGATACAACAACCTCATGCTCAGTTCCTGGCTTAAAGGGTAATATATAGGGCGTGCTCTCTTGGGAGCTGTAAACACTGCAATCCACTTCAGGTTGTGCAGTTACGCTAGAGGCACCAATAAAAAACAGCGTGGTGATCAAACAATACATTTTCATTTATTTTGTCCAATTTAAAATAACTTAGACGAAAGAAAAAAATAAAAAGTTTAAACCTCCTGTTAATTAAAGTTGTATTGATACTAATCGATTTTATTTGCGCTAACCTTTTATCCATAGGATAGTAACCCTAGCCTACAAATAAGCTGTAACTAAATAGGATACTCATGAAAAACGTTTTACTTGCTACCGGCATAATCGCTTCATCGTTTAATGCCCTTGCAGCAAACTTAACAACGGAAGAGCTGCGAATTGAAAAAGCCACAGCGGCTATGCCAAATGTAGTTACTGCGTTTTCTGACGACGTCGCTTCGCTAAAAGAATCATGGCAAAGTGTCAGTAGTTATCAGCAAGCAACCGATTTAATTAATAGCTACGCAAAGCAGCTCTGGCGCGATGCTAAACAACGCATAGTCAAATCCAACAGTTTTGACGACCGCGAGCTATACTGGGCTCGCTTGCAATCAAGTAAAGTTATACGCGCTAGTAAACCAGGCTTTGTTATGACCGATGCAGAGCAGTCAGCACTTCTAACGATGCTAGAAAACGGTAGTCGGGGTCGCACTGAGCTTGCTTATACTAAAAATACCGACAAAAAAATTCTACTAACAGGCTTTGACCCATTTCTGCTTGATAGACATATTAATCAAAGTAACCCCTCAGGTGTCGCTGCCCTATTATTAGATGGGCAAGTCATTAAATATAAAGGTGTAACGGCTGAGATAAATACGGTTATGGTACCGGTTCGTTATACCGACTTTGATCAAGGTATTATTGAACAATTGCTTGCGCCTTACTACGCATTAAACAATGTTGATATGGTTGTTACGGTTAGCATGGGCGGTAAAGACTTTGACCTAGAGCGCTTCCCAGGAAAACGCCGCAGTGTAACAGCGCCTGATAATGCCAACATTGTTTATGGTGGTACGGCCACAGATCCAAAAATATCGAGTTTAAATGATCGCCCCCTGCCTGGTAATGAGTTTGTGGAATTTAGTCTACCGGTAAAACAAATGCAAAAAGCAGCTGGTCCTTTCCCGATCAATGATAATCACAAAGTAGTCACTCTTGAAAAAGCCTTTGAGCCTAAGTCTTTAAAAGAGCTTGAAGGCGCAACGGCTGTGAAGGGAGGTGGCGGCGGTTATCTATCTAACGAAATTTCGTACCGCAGCATTCGCCTACGCAATGAACTTAATTCAGATATTCCAACTGGGCATATCCACACCCCCCGCATTGCGCAGTTTGAGCCTAAAACTGAAGCTAAAATAGTACAACAAATACAAACAATGCTAGAAATGAGTTTAACTGCATTATAGCGCCATACCATAAGCGGCAACTATCATAAAAAGAGGAAAGGTGCCCCCTTTCCCTTTTAAATATAAACCGAAAAAATCGAGTAAGGTCGCCAATTTACTGTATGCTTACTAAGAGTATTGTTATGATTTAAAGTGAGTAATCATGGAACGCATTTTTCAAAACAGCCGTTTTCTTGTCCTTATCGCAGTACTAACTGCTGCCATTTCTGCATTTCTTGTCTACATTTCATGCATCAATATCGTATTTCATCTTGTCAAAGCAACAATTTTTAATTTACCTGACTCCGCAAAAGGTGGCAAAGAGCTTATTGTAGAGCTATTAAAGGTTTTAGACTTATTGCTAATCGGTATTACACTTCAAGTAATAACGATTAGTTTATATCGCTTGTTTATCACGCCAAATAGGCCGCATAAAAGCCAGTTTCTTGCCGCTTTTCATATTGAAGACTTTCATGACTTAAAAATCACTTTAGTGCAAGTTACATCCGTTGTGCTAGTCATTCTATTTTTAGAACATGCTGTAGAATTTGGCGGTACTATTGAGACTCTTTATTTAGGTATCGCCGTCTCGGTGATTGTAGCCGCTTCTACATTTGCTTGGCGATCGATGAAATAAACCGGGTATGCCAACTGGCCATATCCATACTCAATGTATAGCGCAGTGTTAACCAAAAATTGAAGTTAAGAAATTTAAGCGATGATTGAACAAAGCTTAAATAAAGCATCAGTTGCTGCTATTTTCATACACAAGAGTGACAACGTATCCCCTTCATTTTAATAGTGCTTAATAAATATTGAATTTTATTCACCTATTCTTGTTTTTAATTTATCATTTATTAAACGATAGTTCGGCAATGAATTAATGAAACTTAAATACCCCCCACTACACTTGCTTAGTATTTTTGAAGCCGCTGCAAGATTAGAAAGCTTTAAAGCCGCTAGTGAGGAGCTTTACATAACCCCTTCAGCAGTCAGCCACCAAATTAAGGCCTTAGAGTCACATTTAGGGTTTGATTTATTTCAACGTAAAAGTCGAGGCGTCGCGGTAAATAATGCTGGCAGAATCTACCTACAATATATTCAAAAAGGCTTAGGCCAATTTGAACAAGGCACAAAAAAACTACAACAACGCTTTGCATCACCCACCCTTAAAATTTCATGTTTTACAACCTTAGCCACCAATATGCTCATCCCTCAACTCGGTGCATTCCAAGCGGCTCACCCTGACATTGAGATAAGAATCGAAATCGGCAACAAAGTATCTGATTTGCAATACGAAGATATTGATTTAGCTATTAGATTAGGTGATGGAAACTGGCCAAACAGTATTGTTCATAAATTAACTGACATTCAAATCTCAGCGGTATGCTCACCTACTTTTGCAAATGAACACAAACCCCATTTACTCAAAGATATAAGCCACCTACCATTAGTTGACTTCACCTATGTCGACGACGCCTGGTCATATTGGGCAAAATATGTAGGGTTAAATCTAAAAGAAAATAAACGCTCACTGAGCTTTAACGATTACGACTCAGCAATCAATGCTGCCGCACAGGGGCTAGGAATGGCATTAGCGATGTTTCCAATTGAAAATATTCCCTTAAGCAGAGGGGTCATTGTAACGCCGTTCCAAAATTCCATGCCTTACGCAAAATCATTATATGCGGTGTACCGCCCTGAAGACGCCGAGCGTCACGATATAAAATGTTTTATTAATTGGCTAAAAAAATCGGACCTTATCTCCAGTAAGGGTGAATAGCATTCACCCTTAGCGTGAATATTATCCTTTTGTCAGACTTATCATTTGTTTCTAAAATGAGCGCAATTAGACGCAAATGGAATGATAAATCATGCTCGCCAAGGTCATACAGCTCACTTTTCGCGTAATAGCGATTACCATTATTTTAATGCCAATAATCTTAAATGTGGTAATTCGCGGAAGTGTAGTGACGTCTTTAATTTTTATTCCGCTCATCTCATTGGCTCTACTATTCACCAGTATGTATTTGGACAGTAAACTAGCACAATTATTAACGAATAAATTAAGCAACAGGTAAGCACCTCAGCTACCTCTTTTAAAGGTGAGCCCTATTATTGTATTTTTTACGATTCTATCTACACTTTAATTAATACAGTTCAAAGAGCATTTATATGAAAGGCATAGTCTTTACCGAGTTTCTAGAGATGGTCGAAAATGAATTTTCCTATGAAGTAGCTGATAAAATAATAGAAGAAAATTCACTATCTTCCGATGGCGCCTATACCAGCGTAGGTAATTACGACAATAAAGAACTCATAATGCTCGTAACCTCTTTGAGTAATCACATAAATACCCCAGTTGATGAACTAGTTCATGCCTATGGAAAGTATTTACTAAATCGATTTTTTATCCTTTTCCCACACTTTTTTGATTCGGTAACTAACACATTTGATTTTCTTGACACAATCGACCGTCATGTTCATATCGAAGTAAAGAAACTATATAACGACACTGAGCTACCTAATTTTGAAACAATTCGTATCAGCCCATCAAAAATGCAGATGATTTATCGTTCAGGTAACCCATTTGCTTGTTTAGCAGAAGGGTTAATTGAAGGAGCGTGCGAGCACTTCAAAGAAGACATTGCTATCCAAAGCGATATAAAACCAGGCTATCAAACAGCCACCTTCACGTTAACAAAAGTAGCTTGAAATGGATGAGGAGCTTTATAAAAGGCGCTTAGAACGAGAGCGTCGTGCTCGAAAAGAGGCAGAGTCTCTTTTAGAGCAAAAGTCATTTGAATTATATCAAGCAAATCAAACGCTCAAAAATTCAGCTGAAACACTTGAGCAAGAAGTCGCGGCTCGTACTAGTGCTTTAAATAAAGCAAAAGAAGAAGCCGATGCTGCAAATCGTGCAAAATCAATGTTTTTAGCGAATATGAGCCATGAGATACGCACGCCAATGAATGCTATAATTGGCATGGCTTATCTAGCATTAGATACAGATTTAAATGACAAACAATACGACTATGTCGAAAAAATTCAACAATCCGCTAAGTCATTGCTGGGCATCATCAACGACATTCTAGATTTTTCAAAAGTAGAAGCTAGTAAGCTTGAGCTCGAGAATGAAACCATAAACGTTAATGATTTTTTAGCTAACCTTGCTAATTTAGCCAGTAGTTTGATAGAAAAAAATAATATTGAAGTCAATTTTGAGATCGATGATGCCGTTCCCGATTTTATCATTGGCGACGCATTAAGACTTAATCAGGTTTTGCTCAATTTATTAAGTAATGCAATTAAGTTTTCTAATGGAAACAATGTAACACTTAAACTAACGGTGTTAGGTCAAAACAAAGACAGTATTGATATTAATTTTAAAGTTTTAGATCGTGGCATTGGTATGAGTAAAGAGCAAATAGAGTCTTTATTTAAACCTTTTTCACAAGCTGATATATCGACAACTAGAAAGTTTGGCGGAACCGGGTTAGGGCTTGTTATCAGCAAGAAGATTGTTGAGTTAATGGGAAGTGAAATACGTGTTGAAAGTCACATAAATAAAGGGAGTTGTTTTGGGTTTGATGTGTCTCTAGGTCAGCCATTAATACAAACTATAAGCACTCACCCTATTTATAAACACAAACGCGCACTTATTATTGAGCAGCTTAACGTGAGCGAAGCCATTCTTTACGACATGCTCAATAAATTAAATATCACCACAGATACAATAAGTTTTCACGATAAGAAACTGACAACGCCTAATATTTTAGATAACTACGATTTTATTTTTATTGACTGGCATATTCTCAACCAACCAGAAAATACAAGGCTCATAAAACTTAAATCACAACTGTCTATTAATATTAAAAAGCTCATAATCCTCACTTCATTTGAAAACAAACAAGTAAAAGATTGTCTTGTTAATTTTAACAAAAGTGCTGACGAACTGTTGTTAAAACCTATTATCAAAGGCAATTTAAACAAAACACTTGAGCATGTGATGGGCATGTCTAGAAAGAAAAGCAGTCAAGCTGATAACACCTGCTTAAAAGATCTTCTGGGTGCTAAAATTTTACTGGTGGAAGACAATCCATTAAACCAACAAGTGGCCTCACAAATACTGCGCAAAAATGGCTTTATAGTGGAAATTGCATGTGATGGTCTTGAGGCACTAAAAGCTATTCAAGCTGCTGATTACGACTGTATTTTGATGGATTGCCAAATGCCTAATATGGACGGTTACACTGCAGCAATTGAAATTAGAAAGCAGCCTAAATATGCTACTATCCCAATCATCGCGATGACTGCTAACACGATGGCAGCTGATTTAAATAAAGCAAAGCAGTCAGGTATGCAAGGCTACATAGCAAAACCAATCGAAGTAAAAAAAATGTTTGATGTAATTGCAGAGCAACTAGGAAGCAAATAGTAAAGCTGGTTTTTAAGCTTTTAATAGAGGGCCAAACCACACAGTCTGGCCCTTTGGTTAATTAATAAAGATCGGCTCTCATAGTCAAATACACATAATTGCTAAATTCAGGCTGTGTTATATGCCCACCTTCGGCCATTCTTTCCAATAATGTACGATACGTTGCCGTATCAGTTGCATTGCCAGCATAACCGTATAAGTCTAAGTCCAATAAATCGAGGGTAACTGTTCCTTGTGGCTCAGGAAAAACATCACCAAACGACAAATCGGGTATCTCACCACTAATGTCGCCATGTAGGGTCCAGTCAAAACGAGTTTCCATCGCATCATCTACTAAAAAGCTGAATCCCCATCGAGCGCGGGCAAAACGCTCATCAGCATTGCTAAAGTCATAGCTAAGATCAGTATTATTAGCAAATTGTACCAAACTAGCAGCGAGCTCTTCAGTAATCAAAGGGAGTCTAGTATCTGTGTGACTACCGTCATCATTCACACGATCTCTTGCGTAACTAAAAAAATCGACTTCAACGTAATCAACATAGCTTGACTTTGAGTCAGCCTTTACTAAAAAGTTATGATCTGAAACTGATGGAAATACATGAAGAGGTTTAGAATTAAGTTCAGAGCTTGAGCGGATGAGTTGATATTGATGTTCTTGCGGTATATACGCGCGGGAACTAACATACTCAGGGTATTGATTTATGCTTGGATAAAAATCAACACCTTGGTGAATAAAATCAGACTCTTTTAGTTTAATGGTTTCAGAGCCTGTAGGTATATCTATGACAGCCGCTTTTACATCATAGTCTCTAAAAGATTCCGCTACTAAATAAACCTTCTGATCACTAGGGCAAACTCTAACAGTGTCGCCCAGGTAGCTACCAAAACTTGTTTTCAAATCATAATAATTAGCAATATTACCTAAGTCAGACTTATCTAATTGATAGGTCTGACAGTTACAGTCTTCAACATAATCTGTAAAGTAGAACTTGCCGAGATTAGTACGACCTTGAATACTGAGTTCACTTTGAATCTTAGTGTAGTCTTCAAAGTCTCTATCTTTCTCAGCTCCAACAATCGAAACATGCACAGTGCCAATAGGGATTTCATCAGAAAAATCCCCTTGTGCATTGGTTTTAGATGAGCCGAGGGGTTCCCCACTTTCATCATGAAAAACAATGTCAGCTTGGTAAGGAGACTCAGCGCCACACTGGTATGTATACGCACTTAAAGAAATAGTCTGTGCTTGAACAGTTGAACCTGTACTTGTTGCTTGAGAATTTGAATTAGTTGATTCACTGCCCGATGAGCCTCCACATGCGGTTAACGCAAAAGTAAGCGCAGAGACAATAGGTAAAAGAATAAATTGTTTCATATTAGTCCATTAAATTTATTGTTATTTCAGGTGCTTATTATCCAAATTTACGCTTAACCAATGCAAGTATAGCAGTCAGTAATTTGTATTAAATTGTAAACAGTACGGAGCAAGAGACTTCTAAAAGCGTGCTAGTATCGTTTAACAGCAGTCCTTTTTTCAAACATGCCAACTTTAAACTATACTCACTTTATTACTGGTAAAGACTCACATCTGCTAGTGACCAGCCGCGTATTTTATAAGTAAATAAAAAACAGCTTCCATTAAAGAATAGCTAATTAGGTGTTATTTCCATAGGATTACTAAATAGTTAAAACTGACAAACATAGAGCAATGTAATGATCAAAGCGCAAATACCTGAAGATGAAATTTCGAGGCTAAAAGACTTGTATGAATATGACATATTAGACACTGAAGCTGAAAAAGTATTTGATGACTTAACAAAACTTGCCGCTGATATTTGTGAAACTCCTATCTCGCTTATTAGTTTAGTTGATCCTACAAGGCAGTGGTTCAAGTCTAAATACGGTATTGAGGTGAATGAGACTGAACGAGATATCGCATTTTGTTCTCACGCTATTTTGCAAAAACAAATTTTTGAAATTCAAAATACGCTTATAGATAAACGCTTTCATGACAATCCCCTTGTAACAAACGAACCAAATATTCGCTTTTATGCTGGAGCTCCCCTATTAACACCAAGAGGCAATGCTATTGGTACATTGTGTGTTATTAGTGACGAGCCAAAAAAGCTAGACGAAAAACAAGTTAATGCCCTGACCATTTTGGGCAAAGAGGTTGTTACCCAGCTCGAACTTAAACTACACAATAAAAAGTTAGCTAATGCTCTTAAGAGTCAACAAGCACAAAACCAAGAACTAATAAAACTTAAAGAAGAAGCCGATGTTGCCAGCCATTTAAAGAGTAAGTTTTTAGCAAATATGACTCATGAGCTGAGGACCCCACTGCATGGGATTTTAAATTTAGCTGAATTTGGACTCGCTGAAACAACACTATCCGATAAGGACAGCTCGCTAACTAATATATTAAATTCTGCACGTTACTTATCGAACATAGTGAATGACATATTAGACTTTTCAAAAATTGAAGCTAATAAGCTAGAAATAGAACACATCAGTTTTGATCTTAAAGAAGTTGTTAATCATGTTGTTAAACCTCATTTGAAGCAGGCAACCAAAAAAGGAATAAAACTCAGTTTATTTATAGATCCCAAATCAGCCGCCACTTTACAAGGCGACCCTATCAGAATATCCCAAATTTTAAATAACTTATGCTCAAACGCCATTAAGTTTACCAAACAAGGGAAAGTAGAGGTTAATGTCAATGTAAAAGAGGTCGCCAAAAACTCACAAACCATAGAGTTTGAAGTTATTGATACCGGGGTGGGTATTGACGAGTCAGTGCAAAATAATTTATTTAAAGAGTTTCACCAAGCAGATGTATCAACGTCTAGGCAATATGGTGGGACTGGCCTTGGACTGACGATTTGTGTTCGCTTAAGTGAATTAATGAATGGCAAAATTCATTTTACAAGCACGAAAGGTAAAGGGTCTAGGTTCACTTATTTACAAACTTTTGATACTTCAAACTCTAGCAAAATCCAAAGCTCAAAAATGGCAGTGACCGACTTACAAGGCTGTCATGTTTTGGTTGCTGAAGATAATAAAGTGAATCAAATAATCGTTAGTAAAATGCTCAAAGCGCATAACGCCAATGTGATATTCACTGATAACGGCAAAGAATGCGTTGAGTATTTTAAAGCAAACCCTGTCGACCTGATCTTTATGGATATCCAAATGCCTGAAATGGATGGAATGCAGGCAACTAAAGCTATTAGAGCAACTCAGAATGGTCAATCTGTTCCAATCATCGCGATGACCGCAAATACGATG
This sequence comes from Pseudoalteromonas sp. KS88, assembly GCF_004766475.1. Taxonomy (NCBI): domain Bacteria; kingdom Pseudomonadati; phylum Pseudomonadota; class Gammaproteobacteria; order Alteromonadales; family Pseudoalteromonadaceae; genus Pseudoalteromonas; species Pseudoalteromonas sp. KS88. Next base: position 78,157 of record NZ_PYHV01000021.1, on the reverse strand, counting down.
AAACAGGATATAGAGCACTATTTAGATATTGGTATGGATGGTTATTTGACCAAACCGTTTGATAAAACAAAGCTTAATCGCTTGTTGAACGTATACAACCCAAATAACCTTGATTTAAAAAATTTAGCCATAAAGATAAGCGACCCTAATACATCGCGAGATTGGAAACTAAAACAAATTTGCAAGGAGTTAAAAGCCCTCATCCCAAACTCAAACCGCATAAGCCTTTGGTTATTTAATAAAGATTACAAAGCCATTAATTGTTTGATTTGCCTCGATGAAAACAATCAAATCATTTGTGATACATCGCTTACAGCCAATGACTTCCCTGAATACTTTAATTACATTTTAAGAAACCAAGTGCTTGATGCCTCCGATGCCAGAAACAACGAAATTACCAAGCAGTTTAATCAATCATACTTTGAACCGTTTGATATTTATTCATTACTAGATTACATCTATTTAATTGACAATAAGCCTCTAGGCGTTATTTGCTGCGAAAGTGTGGGATCACAAGTCATATGGAGTCAAGAAGATAAAGAATGTTTAGTTAAGATTGCTGATATTACAAACTTATTCTTATCTCAGCAGATAAAACAAGTTAAATAATACCCATTTTAAAAACCTTGTTGAGCTCAAGAAACAGCTAAGCACATAGCAGCAATAATTAACCCCCTAAATAATAGGGGTTTAAAAAATTGATTTAATCAAAACGGTTATTGATAACTCAATACTTTTTGCTGCCATTTGCTGTCATGGTCAAGTGTAGTTACTAAGTCCTGCAAATGATGAAAAAGTAGCTCCTGATTTTTAGGCACTAATATCCGTCTATGGTATTTGTCATGGGGCTGGGCTGATAGGTGAAATACAGTTTCCTTAAGGGAGTCATGCAAAGAATACTCATACATGGAGCGTCCAATAATTGCCGCATCAATTCGCTTCTTGGTTAACATAGCTAGTAATGCTTCTTCATCAACAGTATCGATTCGATGCACCAATCCTTGCGCAACAACTTCGTTGATACCAGCATAATAAAATCCACGAACTCCTCCTAATGTCTTCCCAGTTAAAGAGTCTGCCGATTGATATTCAAAAGGCGACGATTTTAAAGAAACAACTTCATCTCTATCATCAAATACTTTACTAGTCCAAAGGTACTTTTGCTCAGCGCTATCTTTAAACCACTTAGGGTTTACACCCAGTAAAATACCATTCATTTCACTACGCTCGAGCATCACCTCAATACGCTTTCTTGGCACGTATACTAAATTAAATGTGTATTTGCTACTAAGACGGTTTAAATGTTGAGTAAATTCAAAATATAAACCTGCTTTTGTTTCAATATCGATAATTAATGGCGGTTGCAAATGATAAGCATACACCGTCACCTCTGCTTTACTTTGTTTAGCAAGCACTAAAGGGCTTAGTAATAATAATAATAAAAACCAATACTTTGTCATATAGGCCTTATGTTAAGAAAAATGCGTAATTTAAGTTTTCACAACTCAAATATAGCTCATGGTTTACAGTTTATCTTTAAATGTATGATGTGCTCTGTAATGATTGGCAAAAATAAAATAGATATTAATGCGTTACATAAGTGACTTTTATCTTGCACACCTGATCTAATTTAAAGGTGATTGATACAATCGTGAGATATAACTTCTTACAGGCAAGTAATTAGAGACCACAATTACATAAATGCTGATAGTGGCATTGATTAATAATGAGTCACAAGTTTGAATAAGCTTATATCAAGACTGTATATAAAAATGATCAAATTCAGCATCATCTAACGTCCCCTATGAAGCCTCTGTAATGGGTGGCAGTTTATATAGTTTTGAAAAGTATATGGCTCAACGTTTGTACCGATATTAAATTAACTATTACGTGGAAAAAAGCTATGAGCTTTTATTTAAGAGGAATTTTCACACACAAAACACAACCTAAAAGGGAGTGAAACACAGTTTCACTCCCACTAACTTAATAAGCTGAACTTAAGTTAATTATTTAAAATACTAATCTATGCTGAAGAAACATTGCTGGCGCCAGCATTATTGAGAATCTCTTCAATTGCGTTTTTGTTGTCACTGTCATATTTAACACCGATCAAAATTGAGCCTTTCTCAATAGCATCTTCATAGTACTTAATTTCATGCTCTGGGATAAACGCACCGATCGCTGCGCCTAGTGTGCCACCTACAGCCGCACCAGCACCACCAGCGGCAAAAGCAGCCACTAAAGGACCAGCAACAACTAGACCTGCACCACCAGTAGCAACAGTACCTACCGCTGTTAAACCACCCACAACAGCAGCAAGAATACCACCTGATGCAGCACCTACAATTCCGCCTTCAGCAGCTTTTGTCCCTTCATCAACAGCAAAATCTTCCTTTGCATATGAGTCGTTTGCTACGATACTAATATCAGACTCACTGATACCTAATGCCTCAAGTCTATAAATCGCAAGTGTAGCCTGTGAAACATTATCAAATAACCCAGTAATAACAGTACTCATAATAACTCCTTTATTTGTTTAAGAAAGTACCCTTAAGACTAAGCAACATCCAGACCACAAATAAAACCATTAGAATCAACAACTTAAAACCATACGAATGCTCTATTCTTTTATTTAAACGTAAAAATTGCCAAAAGTTGTAAAATGTTCACATTCATTTAAGTGGTTAGTTTAATTGAAATACTCGTTATTTTTTGCATATCATCCACATTGGTCTTCTAAAAACACCAGCAACCCACGTTCGTAACGACTCAAGTATTTGGTTTTACGGGGTAGTTTACCCAAGTTATTAAAGTCCTTTAAGGCCTCATTTTCTCCTTTACAGAGCTCAATCAACTTTGGATGAATATATGAATTACGAGCTATTGTCGGAGTATTGCCTAAATTGCTTGAAACGCTATCTAACATATCTTTAAGCGAGACCTTGGCGTTTGACTTGTGCAAGGCTTCAAATGCCAAAACACTGGCCCGCCATGTTCTAAAATGCTTTGCACTAAACTGCTCGCCCATCACACTTTGAATAAATTCATTCACCTCCTTGGAGGTAACATCACAACACTCCCCTTCATCAATATATTGAAATAAGCTCTGTCCAGGCAAGTCTTGCAACTGCTGTATGATAGAGCTAAGCACCTTATCTGTTATGTTCACTTCTCTTTGTTTGCCAGATTTTGCTTTATACTTTAAACGAATATTTTTACCCGTTAGTTTTGCATGCCGACTACGTAACGTCGTAGCACCAAAGCTATTGTTCTGTTTGGCATTTTTTTTAGAACCAACGCGCAGAGCTCCAAGGTCCATTAAACGCACAACAGCTGCGATTGTACGCTGGCAATCAAGCTCATTACCTTGCAAATATTCCGATAGTTTTGCCCTTAATAAAGGCAGTTTATTACCAAATAAAACACATGCTTCAAACTTTTTAAGCTCTTGCTGCTCTCTAAACTCGGGATGATAAAAGTATTGCTTACGGCCTTTACTATCGTAGCCTGTAGCTAAGATATGGCCATTTTCCTCAGGACATAGCCATACATCTTTGTATGCGGGGGGAAACGCAAGACCATCTAACCGCTCTATTTCATCTTTATCGTGTATTTTTTTTCCTGCTGGATCGTAATAAATCCATTGTTTTGCATGCCTCTTACGGGTTATGCCCGGCAAGTTATCATCGACATAAATTAATTTCATTTTTAATCCTTTAAAAGCAATCTTTTCATATATTCATACGCTCCAATAAACAAAAAAGGCCAGTAAAACTGGCCTTTAACTAATTGGAATTATCTTTTCCAATATCTAAGTTGACGAATTGTCGCTATAAATTTATCTGATGATATTTTGCCTAAATCTAACCAACCATCATCACATTGTCCTTTTAAGCCTGAAGCGCCAATCAAAGAAGCAGCTTCACCAGTAAAGCCAATGTACTTCATATGCGCATGCGCATCGCTGACAAAATCTTTCGCTTCTGGAATTTCAGCCAATTGCTTAGCACCCGCTGGCGTAGTTAGCACAACCACTGCATCATACAACACAGAAGGACCACCATTAATCACCTGATCTGCATCAACATGTTCTCCATCGCTGCTTTTAGCCCCCCCCACTTGAGCAGCAATCACTTCGTAATTCGCTCCTTCGCTTGCCAGGCTTTTTGTTAAATCAGCAAAAATTTTCGCATCAAACCCTTCACTCACTAATATGCCCAGCTTTCTACCATTAAATGTATTAGGCGCATTCTTTAAAATACTCAATGCATCAGATAAAGGTAAGTCTTGGCGAGTTTCTCTTGCAGCTTCTGCTGGCTCTGGCATGTTTTGTAAGCCCAGCCCTTTACCAACCTGCTCAGCCAAATTGTCATCAATATTTAGTAAGTGGGATACCATACGTTCTCTAATATGCAAATGCTCTACTTTAGATAACTCAAAGACTAACGCATCTTGAATATGCGTTTGTTCAACGTCAGTTTGACTTAAGTAGAATTGGCGCGCTTGGCTATAGTGATCACTAAATGTCTCTGAACGATAGCGTAGTTTACTACCTTGTACTTCTGAATCTGAGCTTTTAAAGCCGTGAACCGGGCACTCTCTGGGGTTACTCTCATCGCCGCTCCAAGAGTTTGGCTCATAATTTACTCGACCTTTAGGGTTCTGCATTGCCATATGCCCGTCTTGTAAAAAGTGTCGCATTGGGCATTTAGGGGCATTAACAGGAATTTGAGTGAAATTAGGACCGCCTAAGCGCTTAGTTTGGGTATCTAGGTAAGAAAAATTACGTCCTTGCAATAATGGATCAGCCGTAAAGTCGAGGCCAGGCACTATATTCTGTGTGCAAAATGCAACTTGTTCAGTTTCTGCAAAAAAGTTATCAACGACTCTATTAAGCACCATTTTGCCGATGATTTTAACAGGCACTTGTTCTTCAGGTATCAGTTTTGTGGCATCAAAAACATCAAACTCGAATTCGTCGGCAAATTTTTGATCAAATATTTGCACACCTAATTCCCACTCAGGGTAATCACCTTGATTTATTGACTCCCACATATCACGGCGATGAAAATCAGGGTCGGCACCATTTAGTTTAAGTGCTTCATTCCACACAACTGATTGCATACCGCCTTTTGGCTTCCAATGAAACTTAACAAACGTTTCTTCGCCTTTGGCATTAATAAATTTAAAAGTGTGTACTCCAAACCCTTCCATAAATCTAAGTGAGCGCGGAATAGTTCTATCTGACATTGCCCACATAACCATGTTCATTGACTCTGGCGATAAGCTCACAAAGTCCCAGAAGTTGTCATGGGCTGTTTGCGCTTGCGGGAAACCGCGATCAGGCTCTGCTTTTGCGCTGTGAATTAGATCAGGGAACTTCATAGCGTCTTGAATGAAAAACACTGGGATATTATTACCTACCAGATCCCAATTGCCCTCTTGCGTATAAAACTTAACGGCAAAACCTCGCACATCGCGTGCTAGATCAGGAGACCCCTTATTACCTGCGACTGTTGAAAAGCGTGCGAAAACAGGCGTTTTTTCACCTTTTCGCTGAAATACATCAGCAGAAGTTAAATCATCCAAAGCATCGTACGTTTCAAAATAGCCATGTGCACCATAACCTCTTGCGTGCACAACTCGTTCAGGAATTCGCTCGTGGTCAAAGTGAAACAGCTTTTCGCGTAATACATGATCTTCTAATAACCCTGGACCACGCTTACCTGCTTTTAGTGAATTTTGATTATCACTAATAGGGCAACCCTGGGCTGTCGTCATTATCGGGTGATCCTCATCAGCTTTTTGATGAAGTTCTCCTGCGTGACCTTTATTATTTGCATACTTAAATGACTCTGCCATAAATTTTCTTCCTTAAATGATTTTTTTAATTGCTGTATTATTTATAAGTTTATAAGCGGCATTTAATAAGCAAAAACAAGACCATTTAAAAAGTCATATTTATCAGTAACTAAGAATCTTTAGTTTCCATAAAGGTACAATCAATGGCAAAAAGTTACACGCTGGATGTAAGCTTTTCTTTATATAAAAAGTAAACTTATTTTGGAGTGGCCAAACCAAGTCATATTAAATTACTTTCACAATTATCTCAGTCGTATTGTCCTTATCAAAAAATAGGAACACTTCGTTGTAAATAAAATTTTTTCCTTTTTAGGTAAAAAAATAAACACGTTGCTTGATATTAATCCTTAATTATCAACACTGTGATAAATAACAAACCTATATACTTATATTTTTAGTGTAAATTTTACCCAATACACCTTTGACAGCGCTGTCAGGCATGTGTTAGGTTTTAATTAAATGTTAATAAAACATTAACAGAGCGTCACGCCATATTAATTAAAGGTAAGGAATGTAAAAATGAAAAGTATATCTATTGGGTTTAAGCCTAGTAAGACTTTTATTGCGGTATCACTCGCTACTAGCGCCATATTTGCAAACAACGCGCTTGGTGCAAGTTGCGATAACATCAACACCTATCCAAACTTTCCTCAGGTTGATTGGCAAGGCAACCCCAGCCATGCCAGTGGCGGTGATTTGATGCAACACGAAGGAAGTGCTTACAAAGCCAAATGGTATACAAGCTCAATCCCAGGAAGTGATAATACTTGGCAGTTTGAACACTCTTGTGGCAATGTAACTGACCCCACAGATCCAACTGACCCAACTGATCCAACAATACCTACTGAACCATCCGATCCCAAGCTTGGCGTTTTATGTAAGGATTATACACTGTGGTCTCAAGGCGATGTAGCCAAGGCTGGTGATGTCTTCGTCAATGATGAATATATAGCTTACGCAGCTAAGTGGGAAACCTCTTCACGTCCCGGCAGTGATGACACTTGGGTTTGGGAGGTAAATTGTGATGGCACAGCACAAGGTACAGCACCACTGCTATCATTACCTAATGCAAGCGATCCGGTTAACTTAGAGATGCCAGGCTGGCCAAGTGACTTTGTGGTTGCAAGCCCCTCTTCCGCTGCCCCAGCCCAGACCACAGCAAGCGTTATTAATAGCGCTGATTTAACCGATATCACTAAATTAACCAATGACTTTGTTGCACTCATCCAACTGGCAGCACAAGCAGGCACTTCATCCGTTATTTTACAAAGCAATGTGCTCGATAACATTACCCAAGATAAAGGCGTATCATTAGGTGCTATTAGTGTTAAACAGGCATTAACTGATGCACTTGCAACAACAAATACCAGCAGTATTAATGTAGCTGACATTGAGGCTTTAAGTGATGACGCTGCAGGCTGGGCACAAGCTCAAAACTTGATTATGAGTAGTTTAGCGCCCAATGCTACATTTGGTTGGTCATTAAGTATTGGTACCTTTGCCTATGATACCCATTCAGGTAAACGCTCTGTTTGGGACGCGGCTTCAAAAGCAACAGCCGATCTTCTCGATACCCTCTCACTTTACAAAGGCACTACAAAAGCTGACTTTATTGCCTTTACTAAATCAAGCAGCTCTGCAAGCTTAACCAACGATCAATGGCATAACGCCCTTGAATACGTAAAACAAGTAACCGATTTTGTACAAGCCCCAGCGCTACTTTCATCAGTACCAACAGCGCAAGCGACGACTTACTTTATGGGTAACACTTTAGGCGAAAGCAATATTCGCAAAGCCGCGCACAGTAATATCTTTGCTATCTTATTTGATACTGGCAGCACTGATTTAACAGATAAAATAGCGCGTTATCAAAATAGCCCTGTTCCTCTTTATTACATAGGAACACCTGCAAATGTCACATCTTTAACCAGTATTGCATCATTAAATAATGACTTAACGAATGCTGAAACAGTGATGGACAGTGAAGTATTTTTATATGAAACACCTAATTCAACTTGGGTTCCTTCCACTATTTATAAATGGGCTGATTTTTTAACGGGCTTAAACTCAATGCATAACGTGGGGGTTGCTGGCGAGAAGTTTTGGTTAATAGATGAAACCAAAGATGATGCAACTAATGCTCTATACGCTAAAGTCGCTATTGCTGCCTTTTTATCTCAAAGTATGCAAGAAACCATACGCTTTGATGCCTGTGATGAAAACAACTGGTCTGAAGTAAAATACGGCGCAGCCGTTGACTACCCAATGACAGCAAGCTGCGGTCAATTAGGTCAAAAATATGCTGACTATGGCACACACCCGGTAACAGGAAACGACCACCCATATTCGTGCCCGCGAGATGACAAAATGGAGCAAACAGCGACCACGCATGCTAAATGGTATGGTGCTCCAGCGCCCATATTTGTAGCTCCTGATGCTGTACTGGAAGAGCAAGGATTATTAGTTAACGGTAAAGTAGGCCGTTGGACCAACGCTGGTCACTGTAATACGGTACCTACGGCAATTGATACATCAAAACAAGTTTACGAACGCGAAGAGTGCAAGCAATATGTTGGTCAAAAAGCTGGTAGTTTTATTTGGGATGGTAGTGATCAAAGTGTCCAAGGCTGTGGCTGGTGGGGCCGTGGGGTTATTCAAACTACAGGTCGACAAAACTTCGGAACACTAAATCACTTTGTTGGTCGCTCACATGTTGACCCTGATACCATTGGCACAACGGTTGACGGTGTTACTGTTGCAGCCGCTCCAGATAGCCCGCTATATGCTGACTTAGATTTATGTTCAAATCCAGGGCTTGTATGTAGCTCTGAGGAACATAAAGAGATTAAATGGATTGCCGGTCTATTCTTTTGGGTAAACTCAGTACAAGCTTACAATAATGAAGGTGGCCCTTATGCCGATTGGAACTATTATACCGAGCTTAAAAAGTATGTTGATGGTGGCCTTCAGGGAACGGCGTTTGTTGATGCGGTATCAGGCATAGTAAACCGTGGTTGCCCAGACGATCATTGCCCTGTAAGTGGCGAAGTACACGCGATTGAAGAACGCCGCGCTAACTTTAAACTAGTACTACAAAAACTAGGGTTAAATCCACTGTAGTAAAACGCCAAAGTAATACAGTTAGGTATTAAAAATATGCCTGTTGATGACCTATCAGCAGGCATATTTGTATCTACTGTTATTGCTATAACAGCATTGCATCATACGAACTTATATAATTGTAATCATCGTATTGAGCTGAGAGTACCAACTAAAGCTGTTTCATCAGGCTATTAGTCGCAAGCACTATTGGCTCAGCCGCATCGGCACTATTGCCTAAAACAGCGAGTATATAGCCCTTATCACGATAAATATTAAGCTGTGCACTCATGCCTAAATGCGCGCCATTATGCCCTATAATTTGATTACCCTTATCGCCTCTGACCGAAAAGCCATAACCATAACGAGGTGAATGAAGCTCTGGTTTTGCAGACGTAGCTTGAGAAGTTAACTCAGCATTTAATAACTGATGATTAATTAATGAAAGCGCAAATCTATGCAAATCACCAACAGTTGAGTACCCGCCACCAGCAGGCCCTCCTTTGACTGCTTGCTTCATCAAATTCTCTGTAATGGCGTTGGTTTCAAACGAATACCAATAATTTCTTGCCGTATTTTTAATTGGCACGTCTAAATCAAAACTGCCACTATCAGTCATACCCGCTTTTTGATAAATATGCTGTTGAATAAAAGCGTAATAATCTTGCTTTGAAACAGACTCAATAACATGGCCCAGCATACGCATGCCGGTACTACTGTATTGCCACTGACTACCAGGCTTAAAATTTAATGGGGTATTTTTATATAAGGGCAGTGAATCTTGCAATGAACGGATTTGTGATTGCTTAGCTTCAAAACCGGCAATGTCACCCAAACCTGAGGTATGCGTCAATAATTGCTCTATAGTGATAGAGTCAAAGTCGCCCACTCCAAAATAATTTCTATCCATGTATTGAGTAAGCTTATCATCAAGCGAGAGTTTATTAGCTTCAATCAGTTGCATAATCCCCACACTAGTGAACATTTTATTCATAGATCCAATTTGAAATTTAGTTGTGAGGTTATTTTTTACATCATAGCGCCTTGATGCCAAACCATAGGCTTTTGTGAATAACACCATATCATCTTTAGCAAATAACACTGTGCCCGAAAACACCCCGTTTTTAGCCAGCTTTTCTGTTAATTTTTGAATCGCTTGAGTTACTTTTAATTCAGTTACACTTTCATCAGCTAGTTCAAATGTTTCATTCAGCGAGAGATACCAATTGGTAATTTTATGATGTTGATTAAATGAAATGACTGAATCATAATTAAGCCCTGTCGCGTTAGAATGAACATGACTAGTGACCCTAAGTATTTGGCCTTGCTGATCGTGTTTTATACTCTCTAATTTCAGTTCCTTATGTAAGTTGGCCATATTCGTTATGTAACCTATATAACGTTCACGGCCAGTCCCCTGCCAACGGTTAAGGCTTTGTTGTGCAAAGTGTTCATCAACATACTTAGTGATAGTCTCAACATCATTGCTGTTAAATACAGTTAAGAACTCTTCGACTACTATGGAGGGATTTAATTGAGATTCATCAGGCTGCTTTGCAGCAACAGAGTATGGTAATACCAAGAGTAATATTATTTGCATCAGTCGCATATTAACGTGTTCCTTTTTTCATTATTTGTTTATTATAAAAACAGAATTAGCTGGCTGACTTTGATAACGTTTAATTCAGCAGTAAGCGATGAATTAGTGCTTAAAAAACACTTAAGAAAACATTAAGGTGTAAAATAATCAATAATAACAATAAAATAGGTGAAAACTTTAACACCCAATTACTCTTTGATGTTTTCTATATTAACGAGGCACAGGTAAATCCAACCTCAGGGGAAGTCTCTGTGCATGGTCGTACACAGCTGCTAGAACCTAAAGTAATGACAATGCTTGCTGTTTTGTGTGAACACGCAAACAGCATAATCTCTGCCGAAGAGTTATTTAAGCGAGTATGGCCTGACTCTATTTACAGCCCTAACTCGGTAAGACGTAATATTGCATTACTGCGAAAAGCATTGTGTGATGACGATAAAGAGTTAATAAAAACACACCCTAAACGTGGTTATAGTTTGCAAGCAATAATCTCTTCACCAAGTAACCCAGCCAACGCCAAAGTTTACACAAAACCTAAAGTGAACAGCCATAAAGTAGCTCTCTATGTCACCGTTCTTTGTACCTTAATCTTTTTAGTCATTACTTGGGTTACTTGGCAAAGCACGCCAGCATCACAGCAGACTTTAAATAATCTAAAGCCAATTACCGCAAGTAAAGCAATTGAGCATTACATGCGCGTTAGTCCAAATAATACTCACATGGCAATTATAAGAAGTAAGTCACACCAAGGCACAAATAAGCATATTTACATTAAGGATTTAAAGCGTAAAAAAACATGGAAAATTACGAAAGAAGCACAAAACTACACATACCTAGCATGGCGCAACGCTAGTTCATTAGTCTATTCAGCATCACACGATAGTACTATTGAGTTTGGGCAAATATTATTAGATGCCGACTTACAACCGACACAGCAAACATCACTTATTACACGTGATGACATAAGCTGGAATAGCCCATTTTTTATAGATAAAAAACAACAACTATTTTACCTCGCAAATATTAACGCCTCTGAACATAGCCGCAATGTAACGCTTTACCAGCACGATCTTATTTCAGGTGAGGTGCGCAAACTTCTCACTCCAAATGATACGTTTAAACCATATAAAATTAGTTTATCACCACAACAAAATAAACTTGCAGTCATTGGCTTTAATACAGATTCAATCTCTGTGGTTAAAACTTTTGACATTAAAACAACACAATTTGAGATGATAAAAGCGCTTGACCATAATTGGTACTTTTTAACTTGGCAGCAAGACCAACAATCGCTCTTACTCAGTAATGGAAAAGACTTGTCTAAACTTGATGTTAGCGGTGACTGGCAACCAATTTCATACAACAATTTTCATTTTGTGCAATATATCCAAGCGGTTGCAGACAAGCTGTACTTTCTAGAAAGGCGAGTTGATGAAGACTTATACCTTGCAAACAGACGTGACGTTTCAGATATAAAAACCATTTCAGATTCAAATAGTGTAGATACAAGCGCTGCTGTATCACCAAATGAAAAAATGGTTAGCTATATATCCAGTAAAAACGGTATTCCACAGTTACTTTTAAAAGAGCTTGATTCAAATAATGAATCTATTATTTTTGACAATCACACACAAGAACTCGCACTTGCGCCTCCTGTATGGCTCAGTAACACACACCTTATAAGTGCAATTAATAATCGCCCCTTTGTAATAAGCATGCTAGATAATAGCGTAAATATAAAATGGTTAGACAACCTACTCGGCATTCCTCTCATAGCGCTAGAAAACGATGATACATTTATGTATGTTGATAAATCAGCTCAAGGAGATTGGCTTTACACATACAACCTAATCACCTCACAAAAAAAACCATTGCAAGAACAGCTAAATGCTCGCCAATTATTTAGAAATGAACAGCAGCAGTTAATCGCAGCTTCCAACAGTACAATTGAAAATATTAGTACCAAAACAAAACTAGTTACAGTACCAGAGGCAAAGTTGCGTGTATTTCCTAGCAAAGACGGTATTTACTATCGCAGTTTTAAAAACAACAAATATCAACTTGGGTTTTACGGCTATAAAAGTGAAGGATTAAAGCCTCAACACGAGTTAGCTACACTTTGCGAGCAAATTTGTGACCAGCTACAGGCTGTTACCGACAGCTATTATCTACTTTCAAAAAAAGTCACTCAGGCAGATATAGTGTCACTTGATATTTAGTAAAAAAATTATTCTCTTACTGTTTTTTAGTCACTCTATAACGTCCTTCAAACCCGCAGAATACACCAAAGGCAAACATGCAAATGCCTACAGCTGCTAATAGGTAAGGGCCAAAAGGCTTATTTAAAATAATCATCAACGCATCACTTAGTCCTCCCGCTTGAGAAGGGTCATGCTCTATAGCGGCTATCGTTATAAAGCCACCAATAATAACATACACAATAGCTCTACCAGTGAAGCCTATTCGACCTGATAAATATATCGCTCGGCGTTGTTTATCAGATAACTGTGTACGGTCAAACTTAGCTATAAAATCTTGTTTTATGGCGTGTTTTAGTTGAATGCCAGCAAAAACAATAATAATTGCTCCAACCCCAGCAATCAGATACACACCAAACGGGTGTTGAAGCAATTGGGCAACCAATGTTTGGCTGCTTTGACTTTGCTCAGTGCTATTGTAAAGCACGTTAAAAGCAGTATAAGCAACAGAGACATAAAGTAACGCCGAAATAAAATAAAAAATACGTGTAGTTAGCTCCATTGGTTTGTGTTTATCAAGGTCTTCGGGATTTAACAAAAACTGAACCAAGCGCCAAATGACGTAGCAAGCTAAGCCAACAAGCACCAAAAAAAGAATTATTGAGCCAAACATAGAGGAATCAATTTTTTCAAAAATATCTTTTTTTGATATATTTTCTACACTACCTGCATACAATGCAGCATAGACAATCATGCCGCCAAGCAAACTGTATACAACACTTTTAGCGCAATAACCTGCACGTGCGATGTAAGTCACCATATTTTTATATTCATTACTCATTTTCAGCTCACTATGTAAAGTCACTCTAGTGAATGAGCAATAAGCAAGCCAAAGGAAAGTTCTCTACTCCACTTTCAATAAAGTCTCTTTTAAAGGATTTTTTCCTATTAAAAGCAATGCATTAAAAACAAAAAACCACCTTATCAGTTTAGCGTTAAGCTTTTTTACTAACCATAGCAATCAAGCTAGAGCCTATTCTTGGTAAAAAAGAACGTAACTTTGCAGTTTTTACAAATAATCACCAACATGAAGTAGCAGAAAAGTTGGCTATTCCTGTTAAGGTTAATAGCTAAAGAATAAGCATGTTTTTCAAGCAGCTTCTGCAATACTCATTTAAATTTAAATGATGTTTGAGCTAATCGCTTAATTAATTGTTTATCTACAGTAGCACTAGCAAGCAAACGGTATTTATTAGCAGCATCAATATCATTAGCCAGCATGTATAACTGCGATAAACGATAATGAGCCCAACTCAAACTAGGAAGTGATTCATTTAATTCACTTTTACTATATTCAGTTAATGATTTTATACCTAGTTGAATATACTTTTTACTGAACACCGCATTACGGCCAATTTGATACAAAATATTAAGTCGTAAAGAGGCCCTTTTTTTACGGTTCTCCAGAGCACTCATAAACTGCTGGTGAGCTTTATCAAACTGTTTAACATGCTGAAAAAGTAACCCTAGCTCATACGCAATAGCGGCTGTTTTTTTCGCACTCTGTTGATACTTCAATAGCTTTACTGTCAAAGCTGAATCATCGAGTGTGCGTTTATAAAAATCTAGCTCTGCTAATACGCCTTGTTCTTGATCACGTAATTTAATTGCTTTTACTTGTTCAAGGGCAAGTGTTTCACTGCCACCAGCAATTGCGGGTGCACCAAGGTAAAAGCTAATCAACCCCTTTTTATATGTAATATTTTCAGGCGCTAAAGCAACCGCTTTTTTCATACATTCAAGGGACTTTTGGGCGTAACTTAAAGCTTTAAAAAATGCTTCTCCTGCTTGCCTGCCCATGATTCTGCCACAATAAAAATGAGTTAAATGATTTTGTGGATACTCCTTTATTAACTCACTTATTAATGCTTCAGCGGCATCTAAGTCACTATCAATCATCGCAATTGCTTGTGCATTTAATGTATCTACTTTCTCACTCGCGTTCACTGATAAACAAAATAGTGCTAATAAAAACATAACCTGCATTATTTTTTTCATTTATTTAACCCTTTAGTGTCATTGGCGTATTTGCGAGAAAGAACAGAGATAAATATAACCCCCACTAGTCCAGGTGCGACCCAAAACATAATTTGCATAAACCCTGTTGAAGTAAAAATATGCCTTCCACCAAATGCAATAAATGCGGTGTACGCAGCAATACCTGAGCCGATATATCCGCCCAAGTGCTCAACCAACCAATCGGTTTTTTTTATGTGTCGCTTAAAGGTAAAATGTAAATTGGTAATAGAAATAAACAAACCTAACGGGCCAAATACCAACATTAATATGTGCCCTGTCGCAATACCAAACCATAAAATAAGTGCTCCACTCACTAACAAAGCAAACGTTATAAATAGCTGGAATGGTCCTTTGATACTTTGCTGATTTACTTTTGCTTTGAGCACAAGTTTGCCATAGCGAACAGACACCAGGGTCAACAACGATAAATGAAAAAGTAGCAACGCAAAACGTACAATCCCCTCACGCACCATGGCCTTATTTTCACTATTTACAAAAGCCTCAGGTTTTACCCACTCAGGAATGGCAATCGATAATAACGCCATCGCCATACCGGTGATAACCACCCCGTACATGGATAAGGTATACCAGTTACCAAACTTTTTATGCCGTGGTGAGCCTTTTTTACTATAAGCAGGAAACCAAAATAAAAATAAGGCGCACATTCCTACGCTAATATGCCCAGCCAACATAATCTTAAAAATAATGTCCATAATTTATAACCTCAAATAAAGTGTTGATTTGAAGTATCTAGAAATACGCCTTGTAATAAGAGTGCCAAAAGTCACTTTTTTGATTAGGGTCCGGTTATCTTTCAAGGTTAAATTTACAGCAGTCTGTTTGGTATTTAGTGTGGTGTGGTTATTCTCCATAAATAGGCGATAACGCAGCATCAATGCCAAACAGGCGCTGCCCTTGGGTTCTGCCTAGGGGCGATTTACTCATTGTTGCCTACATGGATGGTGGTAAGGGGCGTGAGCAGAACGCGCAAGCTTTGCTCGGTTTTGACTTAGCTCACTAGGTTACAAACCTCGCGCCGCGATTAAACAGACCTTAAGCTCTTGAAATAGATTAACTTCATATTATGATCGCAAAAAAATTGCACAGCCCAGCTTGACCTGTCTAATGCTTTATAGTTTACATTAACTATCGCATTTTAAATGTATGAGGTTTTATGTGTATCGTATATCGGAGTTAGCGAAATTAGTTGGCTTATCAAGAACGGCTTTGCTTTATTACGAAAAACTCAACTTAATCTCAGCAAAGAGATTAGAAAATGGCTGTCGAGTTTATAGCGAAAGAGATGCACAGCAGGTACGCCTAATCCAGCAGCTTAGTTGTCATTCAACGTTAGCAGCATTTACTGTTATTTTATTAATCCTACTTCTATCGCCTTTAACACCGCTCGAGTACGATCTCTAACACCTAATTTTGCAAGAATAGTAGAGACATAGTTTTTAACCGTCCCTTCAGATTTGTACACCGCAGCCGAAATTTCGCGATTGCTACACCCAGCGGCCATAAAGCGCAGTATTTCTAATTCTTTGGCACTGAATTCAGGCAGCTCAACTATACTTTCAAATTGGCTGTCACTGGCACTTAACTGTTTTACCACACGTTCAGAAATTGCTGGCTGTATTAACGTTTCGCCCTTATGAACACACTCTATCGCATCTACCAAGGTCTCTAATGACACATCTTTAAGTAAATAACCCTTTGCGCCTGCTTGCAGCGCGCTAACAACGAGCTCATGGTCATTAAACGTTGTTAACATAATCACTGGCGGCTGCGGTTTATCAAGCACCGTTTGATTTAACGCTTGCAACGTATCAATTCCCGACATGGCAGGCATGCGTATATCCATCAGTACAACGTCAGGTTGTTTTTCTTGAATTAACCATATTGCTTGCTCACCATCAGACGCTTCAGCTACCACATCAATGGCTTCAGAGAGCATTAATAAGCTTTTGATCCCTGAGCGAACCAACATTTGATCATCAACAATCATTACTTTAATTTTCATTGTGGCTCCACCAGCGTGATCTGTGTTACAAAACCAGTTTTAGTATGTTGAAACTGCACACAGCCACCTAAATCGTTAACACGCTCTTCAATACCTTTGAGGCCGTGTCCTTTTTGCACAGGCTCGATGGTTTTAGAGTGAGCATTATCAACAATCGTTAAATGAATAACATGCTCTGCATGTGTTATATCTATTTTCAGCTCAGTAGCATGACTATGTTTTAGTGTGTTAGTGATGCTCTCTTGCGTACAGCGAAGCAAGGCGTCAGCAACCCTAACATCATTAATAACGGCTTCATCCACAATATTAAGTTTAACTTTTAACTGCGGTACATTATTAATAAGTGCCTGTAATGCTTGTTTAATTTCTATCGCTGATCTGTCTCGAATCTCTGAAACAGCCTCTCTCACATCGCTCAATAACAGCTTAGCCAAACTATGACATTGCTTAATATTTTCATGCACAGCTCCTTCAGACGTTCGTTGCGCTACTTGTAAATTAATCGTCAAAGCGGTTAAGTGGTGCCCTAATAAGTCATGAATATTACGGGCAATGCGAGTTCGCTCAGCTTGCTTGGTAGCCTCACTTAACAGCGTTTGTGTGGCTAATAACTCTCGGTTTAATGCCTCAGACTTCTCACGAGCAAGGCTTTCGTTTCGTGTGGTATTCATAACCACTAATGCAAATAAATTAAACGTCCAAAATAACAAACCGGTCAACAGGCTATCGTCTTTGCCCCAGTTAAAGGTAAAAATAAGAAAAAGTGGCACTAAACATAATAACGATAAGCATACAGCGTATCTCAAACGCATAAAGTAAGGCAGTTGGGCACACCAAATGGTGCTTAATATCGCTATGTAGGTATAGGGTACAACCGTCGCTACTATCAACAGTACACCATATTGAATTGTTAAAAGCCCTTGCTTGAGTCCTTCATTTAAGCGTGTCTTATAGTTCGCGTTAGCAATCAAAAAGCAGCCGATAAACACTAAAAAACACAGAGTTACTATTATTAAGTCAGGTGCAGGATAATCATTTGACTTAACCATCAACCATACCGCTGAACCGCTCACCACAGCCCACGCAATAATCGCAGTAAAACTTTCTATAGAAATGAGGCGTTTTATTTCAGTCATTTAACTTAGTCCGTTAATAAATACATCTTCAGTGGCTTCTTAAACTTAGTCTACAGTAGGCATGCCTAAAATATTAAGCGCTTTTATAAAGAATCTGGTTTGGCTGGTATAAAAACAAACAGTGAGGCGTCACCAATCTATCGATGCCTTCATCTTCGTTGTGTTCATTAACCTAAAGTGGGAAATGCTGGGTTATTGAATATGTATGGTTGTTGCTTGCTTAAAAGCTTGAGTATAATACACCACTGCAAGCGTATTTAGCTTACCTAATTTGGAACACCACCATGAAAAAACTATCGAAAGTACAATTAAAACAACAAGCACTTGTACTTGATGTTGCTGATAAAATAGAAGCACAAGGGCGTGCTGATATACCGGGTATGCTGCAGTGCTGGTTTGATGTTGAGTACCACTTATTTCCTGGTTCGTTACTTATGTGTTTCCAGTTTGAAGATGAACAGGCACTAGCTGCCGCTGAGCCTGACCTTCTAAAATGGCAAAAACGTTTAAGTGGCGCCATGTTAAAAAAAGGCGTAATTTTAAAAGACATGCGCAAGCATTTGGTATTTACCCTCAAAGGGCCTGATGATTAATTTATTAAGCAACGAGAAACAGGATACGATCTTCGAAATTTGCGCCTCGCCCCCAACTCTCGTAACGGCTGAAAGCTTAGAGCTCTTCAAGAGCTCGTTGATTTACATGCTCAATCAACTCGGGAAAAAATACCAGAAAAACGGCGTCTAATTGCGTGTAATAACGTGCTATGTCCTCTACCGCACCAGTAAACTGATTAGTAAAACGAATTCGCGCAGCAATATTATCAAGCGCTAGGCCCACCCCATCGATAGTTTCGTACTCTTTAAACCAATCGTTTTCTATTATGCTAGTTACTACGCGCTGCATTCGCGCTGGCATAACCTGTATACGTTTACCCAAAAGTCCATAACTGGTTTGCTTAAAGTCAGTGAGTGGTTGATGATTAAAGCTATGCCAATGCTTAATTAAAAAGTGGTCAAACAACACATCAACCGCGACCCCAGCAAAACGCTTGCGATGTGGTGAAAAATATTGTTTAGCCTCTTTTACAAGTGAGTGCGAATCAGTGAATTTGTCGACTAAATAATGGTTATCTAGCGCATTTTTAACAGTTGCGGGTATCTGTGTTAATTGCCGTTGGCCACCAAAATCTCCCAGTAAATTCCCAAAATGTGAGTCGGCAGTCGGCTTTGCTAGATACAGGTGAGCTAAATAATTCAAGGCACTCTCAAAACAGTTAATTCAACACATATTATACTTTAATGTATGCCACGAAGAATAAAAAAAGCATCTACTCAACCAATCCTGTCAGGGTATGACTTTGATAGTCACTATTTTGTTTTCGATATTCATTAGGGATACCGCCCACAATGCTTTTAAACACCCGATTAAACGTAGCGAGTGAAGAAAAACCGCTCTCAAGTGCAATACTCAAAATACTCCACTCCTTAGCTTGCTCACTAACTAATAATGCCTTTGCATAGTTCACACGGTATTGGTTAACAAACAAATTAAAGTTAGCCACCTTATAATGATATCGGATAGCCCGACTAATTTTATACTCAGGCATATGAAGTGCTTGTGCAAAATCTGCAATTTTAAGATTTGTTTGTAAGAATAACTGCTGCTCGTTCATAAGTTTAGAAATGCCTGCTACCAACTCGGGGGGGATTTGCTCTTGTTGATTACTATCACTGGGGGCCTTTACTTCATCACTATCAAAACCAACCTCATTCTCATCATTTTGAAGTGGCGTTTGCTTGATTGAGTTGCTTGTTTGAAGAGTCATGACCGTGTGCATTGCAAATACAATTAACAGCGCAGAAGAGGTGGTAATTAGCGGATTATATAGCGCAATTTCCGCAGGGCTAAATATAAATACAGGTAATATACTGGCATTAACAACCGCTAAAAAGTACGCACTAGCAAAAATCACCGACTGCACTTTTTGAGCGTGTGTTTTACTATTGAAACCTCTCAGCGATTCCCAAAAAGAAAGCACTAAAATGCACGATGAAAGTAAACCTGTTATTTCATTTATGCCTTGTTTTAATCGCCACATTATATGGCTAGCAGAGAGTGGCTGCGGGTCAAGACTAACCAAATAATGCCATGTTTGATTAAACATGAGCAAAACAGCAATGCCACCAGCAACTGCCACATGCCTGCGTGAAATAGGGTTATGCTCACGAAATAATGCTCGTGAAATTAACCACGAAACATTACACGTTGCGCAAGTAAACAGGCCAATAAAGTACTGATACTCCCCCAAGCTTGGAGCACTAATTTTTTGCGCCCCTACCATACACAGCGAGCCACAAAATATGACAAATAAATAGTGAACTAGCTGCTTATCTTTTTTAAGTGCATTTAAAAGCATTAAGCTAATACAAACAAAAATTAGCAGAAAATAAGGAGACGTATTTTGCATTACAGTGCGCTTTTAACCTGACATATAAACTTGCCTAGTTCACATAGTACAAAGTAACTTTTCAGTTAGCAAAAAGACTTTGTTAGAGAATGTGTCTATAGAAGTTAATTAATGCATGTATCATTACTCAAATTTCAAATTTGATAAGAAACCGCCCTGCAAGCCCTTTATATTTACGTTATTCGTTTTATGAAGAAAAAAGAAAATACACATGTATAAAATCAAACTTAACCCAAATTCACTGCTTAATAGCAGTAAAAAAATATGGTTTACCTGCCTGCTCATGGCACAGACCTGCTTTGTTATATACCTCACATTAGGGTACGGGCTCACGGGCGCCACTAGCGGAATGTCTGATTGGAATCGCCTAAATAGCACGGCTTATGTTGCTAACGATGAAACAGGAAACTTCATGTATGCGGCACATGTATTATTAGCCATCGTAATGATTATAGGTGGCAGCTTACAATTAATCCCGGCTATGCGAAAAAAACACCCTCGCTTTCATCGTTATAACGGTCGTATTTTTGTGTTGCTTGCCTGTACCATTTCATTGGCCGGCATATACCTGATGCTAGCCAGAGGAACTGTTGGCAACACCTTGATGCATGGGTTAACGATATTTGGCGGTTGCGTGGTCATTTTATCAAGTATATTAGCTGTAATAGCTGCCAGAAAACGTAATATTGGTCTTCATAAAAGATGGGCAATACGCTTATACCTTGCAGCAAATGGGGTTTTATTTTTTCGCTTGATGATTTTTGCTTGGTTCTTATTATTTGGAACTTTGGGAGTCGATCCCACCACGTTTACCGGCCCAGCTGTGTTAGCTGTAAGCATTTGCTCTTATGTGCTCCCTTTACTTATTGCTGAGCTGGTAAGGTACGCTGAAGGTACAACGAATAAAGTTATTACAATCGCCACCGCAAGCTTAATGGTGATGATAGCCATTATTTTTCTAGTCGGTTTATTTGGGGTCGTATTAGCCAACTGGTTCCCGGCGATAGTTAACTTATAGACATACTACCCGCTATTTAAAAGGGGGACTTTTCTGATTAACGTCCAATCAAAAGCCACGTTTTTAATCAGTGGCTTTAGCTGATAAATCAACACTAGGATCTGTAATGCGCGAAAAAATTAGTTCGAGCTTATCTAGCGGAAGTCGGTTATTCAGTTTTTGAAAGCCCCCAGTCTCCCATTGTTGGTTGCTTTTCTGTGCAACCACAAACGAGAATACGTAATAGCCCTCTTGGCCCATTCGTAAATCACTAAGAATTACGCGCCCATCTTGTGTATAAACACCATAAAGTCCCTTAGTAAAATTTTGCAGTAACGTAATGGGCTTGGTTTTATTAAGCTCAGAGAGTAACGCGTTATCACTAGAGTAAAAATCTATATCAACCTTTTCTGTTGTATCAAATACCGATGCATAAATCTCATAATGACCTTGCTCAGTTACAGCGACAGCCCGCCAAAGTAGCGTATTTAAAGCTGTAGGCGTGCTTTCATAATGGGTAAACTCAATTTTTTTATTGCCCAGCGCATGATGGATTTTATTATCTACATGCCATTTAGCTACCATCCCCCAAGCTAAGTAAATTGAACTAAGTATCAGTGCACTTGTATTTATTCGCTGAGCAAACGGCTTTTCGTGCAAGAAGCACAATAGAATAAAGGATAATAAAAGCGGCAGTGTATACAGGGGATCAATAATAAAAATACTTGATATTCCAAACGGGTGGGTCGAAAGCGGCCATAACAACTGAGTGCCATAAATAGTAAAACTATCAAGTAGCGAGTGAGTACTTAGTACTAAGAATAAAGCCACTGTCCAGCGTTTCATCGACACACACCGTGCCCAACTCATTTTCAATAGTAGCCACGCAAAGAGTGGACTTACCAACAACTGTATGAAAAACGAATGGCTAAAACTGCGGTGATATACAAAGTTCTCAATGTCACCACCAAAGTTGATCAGCACATCCAAATCAGGCACAGTGCCAAATACCGCTCCAACGAGTAACGACTTTCGGCCGAGTTTATTACCCAGCGTCGCGTAAGCAACACCACTGCCTAAAACGATTTGTGTCAGTGAATCCAAAAAGATCTCCTTCGCGAATTTTTTATATCCTAACATTCTACTGTTTGATATTCATTTACGATCTTTATACCTAGGCGTTTTGAATTATTGACACAAAAGCGCCACTTATAGTTAGTGGCGCGCAAAAAGCCATTAATGCTCACTAAGTAATGTTTTCGCCCAACCGTAATCAGGATTGATGTTCAGTGCAAGTTGCCAATCTTGTTTTGCTTTCGTTAAATCTCCAGACTGCATTTTAACTAGGCCACGCCAAGTATAGGTTTCTGCATACCCCCAATGATAATTTGAATTTGCGTCTGATTCATAGGCAGTTAGTGCGTTATTAAACGCCTCTGTTGCCTCAGTAAGACTACCGCCAAAAATAGCTGGTGTGTTTAACTTTGAAATCCCTTGTACTAAGTACGTACGCGGATTATTAGGCGACAGCGCCTTTGCATCTGCTAACATCGCGTTTGATTTTGAGCCATAAAACATGCCTTTCATTGGCTGTAGTGCAATTTTATAGCCGTAAACCTGTGCTAATAATGTTTTGACTTCAGCATCGTTTGGTTGAGCCTTTTCAAGGGCTTCAAGCAGCGAAATAGCTTTATCATTCCACTTGATTGCAGGGTCAGATTCACCCAATAAATTTGAGCTTAATGCCAAGCGATAATAAGCCAAAGCTTGATCGTACCCTTGAACTTGCTCAGCAATAATTTCCAATTCACTTACATCTAACTTACCTGCTGCACGCTCTATTTGATCAATTTCATACTGACCAGCAAAGGTATGTGCACTGGCTAAAATTGTTAACGCTACACTGCATACTTTCATCATTGTTTTCATGTCGTTTCTCCGTTTAAGTGACACGATAATTATTGATGAAAGCAAACAGATTATTGAGGGGCATTTGTCATCAATACTCAATGACAAAAGTCATTAACTGACACACACAATTTTTTGTAAAGTAAATATCAGCCCCTTACTTTTGAATGTTGATTACAGGTTGTTGTCAGTATCTGCAAAATAGAGACCTTATACAATAAGTGACTATGTACGTATTCAATTTAATCACAGTGTTACAGTGAATTTATCTAAATTTAGACTACGCTTTATTGAGAATGAAACAAATGGTTAATTTATAAGCTCGTGCTCGACTTTGTAAGTCGAAAAATACGTAAATAATACAAAATAGGACTGTATTTATGAACCGCCTTCTTGGACGACTTTCCATTATCCAGCTCTCCCTGCTCACATTAAGTATTTTAATGATTTTTATATGTGTACTGCTCATACAGAACACGGCAAATAAATGGGAAGAGTCAAAAACCCTCGAGCAAGATATAGTGTTAATTAGTTTGCTTGATGCATTAGAAAAGGTCGCTCATAGCCATGCCGTAGAGCGTGGTTTAACTGCGGGCTTTTTAGGCAGTGGTTCTGAAGCAGCAAGAAGTAAGGTAATCGCCCAACGTGAAAAAGCAGACACCTCAATACAGCATTTAAAAACACTTAGTGCTCAATTAAATAATAGCTCACCGAGAACATCTCAAAATTTAGATATTTTATTAGCTCATGATGCAGGAAAAGCAGCATTACGCAGGCAGGTCGATAACCAAACTGCACCGGCTGCGTTTCAATTTTACAGCACACTTAATAAAATCGCGCTTGATGTTGCCTCAAACCTTAGTAATCAAATTAAACACCCTGTGTTGTCTAAAGATCTCAATATCGCATTTTTATTTGCTCAATATAAGGAGCGATTAGGTCAAAACCGAGGGAAAATAAACGGCACGCTTGCTAAAAAACAATTATCTAGCTTAACAAAACAAGATATTGCTTCTTACAATGCAGAAATAAGTTTACTCAACCAATACCTACTCGCCAATTTAGACGGTGAGCAGCTTGAAAACTTTAGCTCGAAATTGCAAAGCGCCGAATCGAGAAAAATTGAAACCATAACCAATTCATTGCTTAACAGTAACTCACCCGATTTTAACGCTTTACCGTCAGCATCTGCGTGGTTTCCAATGGCGACACAACAAATATCACACATTAAAACTTTGCTTGATAGCCAATGGATTACAATTAATAGAGAAGGCGAAGAATTAAAGCAAGCGGCTGATTTTTCTCTTGTTGTTACCATCGTATCGTTTTTAATTACACTGGTGGTGATCATCGTGCTCAATATACATTTATTGTCCACCCTTAGAACAGAGTTAAGTCAACTTACCTCGTTATTACTTAAAGCTGAAAAAGGCGACCTGACCATTGATATCCGTCTAAAAAGTAAAGATGAGTTAGGTGAAATATCGGATGCTATTCATAATACTGTTTATGCTTTTAAAGATTTAATGCTCGGCTTAGATAACTCAATTAATTCAGGCAATGAGCTTAGTAATAATATGAGCCACGCAACACAAGCCGTACTAGATGATTCAAATAAAACCCTAGCAATGGCTACCAATATAGCAACAGCTATCGAAGAAATGGCAGCAACTAGCCGCGAAATAGCAAGTGCAGCCTCAACGACACTTAGCTCAAGCGATGAGTTAAACAAGCAAGCTAACTTACTCATCGAAGATAATAAGCTCAGCCAAAAATCAATACATGAGCTTGCCAACAGCATGTCGGGCGTTGAAGAGCTTGCAGCGCAAATGGATCAACAAGTTGGCAGTATATCATCCATACTTGATTCAATAAGCAGCATTGCAGAACAAACTAATTTACTGGCACTTAACGCTGCAATTGAGGCCGCTAGAGCGGGTGAGCATGGAAGAGGGTTTGCTGTTGTGGCAGACGAGGTAAGAAGTCTTGCTGGAAACAGTAAGGAATCATCTGAAAAAATATCGACATTACTCAGTGGGCTACAAGCAATTAGCGAACAAGTGGTTAGCTCAATTGTAGCCAGTTCAAATCTATCGAAGGCAACGCTAGATCGATTTGAACAAGCAAGAATCGTATCAGAACAAGTTAATCAGCAAAGTAAAATACTTGAAAGCTTAGCTATGAATGTCTCTTCAGCATCTAAAGAACAATCTGCCGTCGCGTCAAATATAGCGGTTGATGCGGCAAATGTGCTTGAATATGCAAATCATGAGGTAGATGCAGCTTTAAAACTAGAACATGTATTCAACGAGATGAAGCTCAACACTAAGACCTTACAGCGCACAATGAAAAACTTTAAGTTTCAGTAGCATGTAGAATAAATTTTCAACTTTAGCCTGTTATTCAACAGGCTCTTCTTCAAGTAAGTGATTACGATAAGCTGATGGGCTTTGCCCAACTATTTTCTTAAATGCCGCATTAAACGTGGATTTAGAACTAAACCCAGCATCCAACGCGATAGTCGTTATTAATTTATTTTTGTCTCGTAAGGCCATTTTTGCTTCTTCGATTCGAAAGCTATTAACAAATTGAAAAAAGTTCGTTTTTAGATATTGAGAAAGCGTTTCTGAGATATGGTTTTCAGTTACTGAAGTCGCTGCTGATAGTTTGTTTAATGATAAACTATCTTGCAAATACAACTTATCCTCGACCATTATACGTTTAAGTTTGACGGCAATAGTCTGCATTTTTTCATCACTCAACAGTGCTACCCGCGTTTGATTTTTGCGAGGTACTCCTTTTTCAGATGCAGATAACACTTTTTGACTAAGTGCTTTATGTATAAACAGTGTTAGGGCAATGGTTTCCAAAATAGGCAGCACAACCCCGCTACCAAACCATGGCCAGCCAAGCGCCCCCAATGAGAATTCAATGGCATACATTAACCATGTCGCACCCCAAATAATCAGCACCGTGTTAAACCATGCTAATGAACGTTGTTCAATTTCAGAGTAACGCTCTTTAAGTTGCCTAAGGTGAGTATGGTGCAGCTTGAATGCCATCCCCAAAAACAAAGCTGTAAAGGCGATAAAGATAAAGGTCGCCGCGATGCAAGTTGCAATAGCAATTTGCCAATGTTCTGGATCTCTGGTGGCTGGTGTTGCAAGAGCCAGCTTTTCAGAAGGACTCAGCATGAATATAAATGGCAGCATTACCAACACCACTAAAATGGGGCCTGATAATGCCAGCATAATATGACGTTTATTGATCTCTTTATCTGACGACATAGTCGCATGAGCATAAAAATAAAGCGCAGGTCCAAGCAGCACTCTAAACGGGAATTGAGCCCCAGCAAGCGCCGGCGCATATACATATGCACCTGAATATATAAATAACTCACCCGCTATGTGAGTGGCTAACAACAACAATAAACCTTTTAAAAACAAGTTTTGCCTTGCTTTGGGTCGATTAAACACATCTAACAAAGCAAACAGTGTCATGCCCATCATGCAGGAGTAAATAATTGTTGGAAAAAGGTTCACCATGTAAATACCAAACAAAACTCAAAGACGCGCAAAGTATAAAGTTAATTACTCTATGAATCTACTGAACCCAAAATGTCGAATTCATCTTATTAACGGCCTAATTCTGCTTAAAAGCTGATTGGTTCGCCTGACATTACTAACAATAAAAAAGGTGTAAAACCTATCATGCCAATAATCATAAAGAGAGTAAGCACACACAACACCCCACTAGCAACAAACTTTAGTCGAGTGCTTGTTTTTCTTTTGGCATAAAAATACAACTGCAACATAGCTAAGGGCATTACAAAACAACCAAATGTCCAAAGCGGGAAAAACACATCACCAAAGGCTGGATTCATGCCAAGAATACTGCCTGAAACCATATAACTAAAGACACCTACTCTTAAAATCCACTGTGCATTGGATACTAAAAATAACCGCAATGCCCACTCTCGATGATTCGCTATCTTTTTATTGATAGCATAACGAACCGTAAAATAAGCAAAGGCAATGATCAAAAAGCCATTTATAGTGGTGCCGACACCAGAGAGAGTGAGCGGTTTTGTGTCACGGATCCACACTAAATAAAACCCAGATATTGCTAAACAAAGCACTGTAGATAAAAATACATAACCGTTTATTTTATGAAATCGTGGATATTTATTACGAACTTTAGGTATTAATTGGAGCGCCCCACCAAAGGCAACAATGCCCGCACCAATTGCATGAGCGGCAAAGGCCAAATTGCCTGAAAAGTCCCCAGCATGATAAGGCGTACTGCCCATGGCCTCCCAACGATTCCAAATCTGCATATTATCGTTAATTACCGAAAACCCATAAAACGACATAATATAATAAAAGAAAAACCACTGCCCAATAAGCACTGTGACAAACCAAAATACGCTCGTGTATTTTAACGATTTATCGGCCAAGTTACTTAATGGCGTTTTGCTTGAAAGTGGGTTTAACGTATTTATATTGTACTGCGTGTTAAATTCTTCGCGCTTTGTAACGTTCATAATAATCTCTCTAGATCTGCGATATACCAAATTATGCGCGCTAAAGCAGGTCCAATTCGCCCAAATGGGCCTATTTGAACGTATTCTTTCGATTATTTTACAAATAAAGGGCTTTTTGAGTGGTTAACTCGAAGAAATCCAAATGACTCTACAACATATACAGGTTTACCACTGAGAGTGATAACTAAAAAAACACATGTATGCCTATCTAAATACGAGCAGTACATTGAGGGAAAATCACCTCCCTCAATATACTTTAAAAAGAGATTAAGTCACTTTTCCCGCTTTGTTAAAACGTGGTTCTTTGTACAAGTGTGATTGCACAACCTCGGCTAAAATAGTGACCGCGTTCCATATATCTTCAAATGAGTTATAAAGAGGGGTAAATCCAAAGCGTAAAATATTTGGCGCCCTAAAATCAGCAATCACCCCTTTTTCAATGAGTGCTTGGCAAATAGCAAAAGCATTATCGTGAGCAAATGCCAATTGGCTACCACGTTGTTGTGAATCATTTGTTGAACGTAAACGTAAATCAGCTAAACATGACTGCGACTGTATAAGTTGAGTAAATATATCAGCCAAGGCGATAGACTTTTTTCTCACTTGCAAGATGCTCACATCTTGCCATACATCAAGCGCGGCATCTAATGCGCTCATTGAAAGTACACTAGGAGTACCGCATAAATACTGATTTATACCTTCTGCTCCCTGATACTGGGCATCAAATGCAAACGGTTTTACGTGCCCCATCCAACCACTTAGTGGCTGTTTAACAGCAGTTTGATGGCGCTTAGCCACATATAGAAATGCCGGCGACCCTGGCCCTCCATTTAAATATTTGTATCCGCACCCTACAGCAAAGTCGGCGTTACATTTATCAAGCTCAACAACGGTTGCACCTGCGCTATGGGCTAAGTCCCAAATAACTAAAATGCCTTTTTCATGGGCAAGCTTAGTAAGCGCTTGCATATCTAATAGCTGCCCTGTTCTAAAGTTTACTTGAGTTAATAGCAACACAGCCACGTCTTCAGTTAAGCTTTGCGCTATTTGATGCTCGCTAACAAGTTTAAGTTGGCATAAGTCTTCGCCTAATAGATCGCTCAACCCCTGCACCATATACAAATCAGTTGGAAAGTTATCTTCAGTGGACAGCACAACATTACGGCCAGAATTTAACGATAAGGCACTGCTTAGTAGTTTAAATAAATTAATCGATATAGAATCACAACAAATTACTTGGCCAGCTGCTGCACCAATAATAGGTGCTATTTTTTCGCCAACTTGAGTAGGTAAATCAATCCACTGGTGGTCATTCCAGCTTCGAATTAAATGTTCTCCCCATTGCTGACTGACTACCTCAGCCACACGAGATTGAACCACTTTTGGTAAAGCACCTAAGGAATTGCCATCTAAATATATGGTATTAGCGGGCAACGCAAATTCATTGCGTTTATGAGCGAGTGGATCGGCTTTATCTAGCGCAGTTATATCATCAAAATTCATTTATCGATTCCATTTAATTTTTCAAGCAAAGTTTTAAACGCGTGAGAACCTGGGTGTATCCAATCAAAGTGCCCCGCACCTTCTAACATAACCACTGGGCGATTGAGTGCTTTTAAGTTATAGGCTGGAACAATGGTATCTTTGCCGCCTTGCAAGATAACACTATTTAAATGTAACGCTTGTTCACTCGGGTTTGCCTGTGTATAGGCATCAGGTTTATCACTCGGCATTCCCTGCATAAAGTCTTTTGTCACCTTTTGACAACTGTTATTTCCATGGGCATAAGCTTTTATATCAGTGATCGGCGCAAGGCCAATGACCCCTTTAAGTTCATTTATTTGGCCACCGGCAAGCAACGCTAAATGGCCACCAGCCGAATGTCCCACAACAACGGCATTATTTAAATTAAATTCACCACTATTATAAGTGCTTGAGGCTTGAATGCCTGCTTTTATATCATCAAAGGTAATGGGCCAACCGCCACCACTATCGCCTGATCGTCGATACTCAACTGACCATACATTGAAACCTGCTTGTGCCAAGCCGGTGCTCAATGCATAGGTATGTTTAATATCATAAGCACTAAGCCAACAACCACCATGCAGTAATATAACTAGGGGTCTAGCAGTATTTTTTTCATTTTTCTTGGCACGCCAAAGTAACGCGTATTGAGATTTATCTTGGCCGTACGTTACATTATCATTGGGCAAGGCATATTCCAGCGAAGCGACTTTAGTGTAAGCAACATTGTTCTCCACCGAGGGAAATTCAACCACGTTTTGCATTGCGCAGCCACTCAAAACCAATAAGCTTAAAAGTAAAACAACATTGCTTTTCACAATAAAAAACCCTTTATAAACCTCTTAAAATAAAGCACTTAGCCAAAGCAATTACTTGCTGGTTTATTAAGTACCTACTCACAATTATTTTTTAGAGTGATGCGCCATAGCAATACAATTAAAAACAACATTGTCGTCCAGTTAACCACGGCGCCAACTTGTAGTAAAGCAAGCTCAAGTAACTCGATTACAATTGTATTTTACTAATTCAGTAACGAGTCAGGCCGTTTTTGCTATCACTGTGCCTGCATTTGGTGCTGGATAAGTTATGACATCTTTCTTTGCCATCACTATTTTAAATGCGTATTTAACTAAAATTAGTGCATAGAGGCCGCCAGCAAATTATGACAAGCACCTTTTTAAATGAATCAGAGCAAGTTGCACTGCAACAAGCGCTTTATAGCAGCGAGCTTCTCCCCTGTAATATTAAAGTAACACCTACCAGCCTATCAACTCATAGACAGGATGCGTATAGCCTTATCGCTGTTATGTTGTTTTGTTGTAATTTAGGTAAAACAAAGTGGCCCTATTTTTTAAAAACAGCGATTGCTGTCGCAACTGATGAGTGTAAATGGTTAACCTGCGAACTGATAAGGTGCCAACAAGAATACACAGCGCAGCACAGTGATGCTGTTATCGTTGAACAGTGTGCTTTATTAAATGGTATTTTTAGCGAAGAACTCGCTTATATTGATGAGGTTTTAGCAGCTGAAACACAAGCCG
This sequence comes from Pseudoalteromonas sp. KS88, assembly GCF_004766475.1. NCBI lineage: Bacteria > Pseudomonadati > Pseudomonadota > Gammaproteobacteria > Alteromonadales > Pseudoalteromonadaceae > Pseudoalteromonas > Pseudoalteromonas sp. KS88. The sequence goes on along the minus strand of NZ_PYHV01000021.1, from coordinate 47,180 downwards.
ATTAAAACGCCACAGAGCATAAGTGACTACGCGACCCAAATCGCGTAAATCACCATGCCTCTAGCAATTAATAGGTTTTATATTGGCCTGGGTTTTGTGCTGATATTCCCACGCAATCCCCTGTGATAAAGCCCTTTTGAAACACCTAAAGGCGAGTAAAATTATAAATGACGGGTTACCCGCCAACCTATATTTAATTAACCTGATGTAATGGGATTTGCTATCACAGGGTATGGAACAAGGCTAGCTCATTACTTCATCTAAATGTTTAGCGCCATTAAATAGCTCTTTTACCGTATTACTTTTAGCTTGATGTGCAACGCAATACGCAAGCGCTTTGGCCACATCTGCTCGGGTTATAATTGCCTCATCCTTATTGCTAGGTCGCTGTGTTGTAAAGCCATTATGCGCTTTATTATTAGTTAATGTACCTGGCCTGATAATAGAGTAACGCAGACCACTGTGCATCAAGTGCTCATCAGCCATGTGTTTTGCCACTAAATACGGTTGCATTTCTTCAGGCCCCTCTGCAGGTGCATCAGCCCCGATCGAGCTGACCATTATGAAGTGCTTTATGTCATGCTGCTTTGCGTAATCTGCAGCGCGACACGCAGCCCAAAGGTCGATTAATATAGTTTTATCCGCCCCTGTATTACCACCTGAACCGGCAACAAACACAACTGTTGAGCATCCTTTAAATGCATGACTAAAATCATCAGTCAGATCAGCCTCTACAATTGTCATATTTTCGCTTTTAATATCTGATAGCTTTTGCTCATCTCGAACAAGCGCCACAACATGCTGTCCCTCATTAAGCATGTTTTGAGTGAGCTGTTTACCAATTTGTCCACTGGCGCCAATAATTAAAGTGCGATTCATAGTATCTCCTTTCTATCAATTTATTTTTACTGCGAACGCTTTATGCAGCAAAAGTTATTCCGCAATAAAAACCTAGAAAAAATATAATTTATTCATTAAGTTAGTTTTTAAAATCAAAAAAAGTCCCCCACATCCTTGTAAAGTTGAAGCACTTACAATGTAAATTTAACAACTAAAACATATATACGAATAGCTTCGACTTTCAACAAAAACTCACTGGGGGCGCTGTCCCGGTAGTTTTCTTTTCGGTTCATATTTTGCTGGAATTTATAAACCTTATAACTGATTTAGAAGCCCTCAGAGCAATATCGCCAAACGCCATATCATGTCATTAAAACCTGCTCATTAATTTTCACACTACAAATCACGATGCAGACTGAACACCAATGAAGAAAACGACTAAATTTCACAACCACTTGAACTTTAAAGTAAAAATAATAGTTAGGTTTTTTCTATTTTTAGGGGATTTTAGATTTTTTATAAGATTTTTATTACTTAGTTTTCCATTATTCCTCCCTCATTAAAAAGGAAAACTAAATGAAATTAAACACATTAATAATCCCTATTTTGCTATCAGTTAATAGCTCTACGCTTTATGCAAATAAAAGTAACAGTGGTTTGATTGAACCCATCATGGTTATGATTCCAGCAGGTACTTTTCAGATGGGTGATATCAATAAAGAAGATGCTCAGCCGATCCGTAAAGTAACGCTACCCGAGTTTAGCTTAGGCAAATATGAAGTAACCGTCAGAGAGTTTCGTCACTTTGTAAATGAGTCTGGCTATGACATGCCAACTCAATGCATTCACCAATTAAATGGCTGGTTTAATTATGGAGCAACAGCAGGCACATGGGAGAATAACTCGCTCAACACCAGTGACTTTCAACCCGTTAATTGCATTGGTTGGAAAGCAGCTAATGCGTACGTTAAATGGTTAGCTGAAAAAACAGGTCGCCCTTATCGCCTACCCAGTGAAGCTGAATGGGAATACGCGGCAAGAGCTGGCACAAATAGCACATATTATTTTGGTGACGACCCCAGTCAAACCCTTGTTTGTGAGTACGAGAATACGGCTGATTTAACCGGCGAAAATATACTACAACGCGATGCTAACACCAGCTATGTTAATTTTTTTAATGGTAAGTCAAACTGTGTTGATCACTCAGCTTATGCAAGTATTGTCGGCATGTATAAACCAAACCCGTTTGGCCTGCATGACATGGTGAGTAATGTAGTTGAGTTTATTGCTGACTGCTACAAAAATAATTACGAGAATGCCCCTACCAATGGTCAGCCTTGGACAAAGGATGATTGCAAAACCCACGTAGCACGAGGCGGCAGTTGGCATTGGAATACATTTGCGGTTAGTGAAAGAGGGGTCATGGGTTTGAATTTTATCGGCGCAGTCGAAGGATTAAGAGTTGCGCTGGACGGTGCAGCCCCACCAATGGAAGGCAACACAAAGCAGTTTAAAAAAGCGCTAAAAGTAGCACAACACAGTGAACAACTAAGGCGTGATGCGGTTTTGCCCTACCCAGACAAAGTCACTAATTTGACCATAGAACAACAGCACGACCTTGTTACTTTAAACTGGGACAAAAGCGAACAAGCAGACATTGAAAGTTACCGTGTTTACAGAAACCCTGCTGCTGGTAGCACGTTTAAACTGTTAGCATCAAACATTGTAGAAACAACATTTAAAGATGCCAATATTGATAACCACCAATATGAATACACAGTCGTCGCAGTCAGGCATCACCAGCAAAGTGATTATAGTAATACGGTTAAAACACGAGCCCCTTGGGTAAAAATACCAGGAAGGTTGGAAGCAGAATCAGCAACTGAAATCACTGGTTCCTCAGTGACAAGAACTTCGGACCTTGATGGTAAATTTAATTTAACAGGCCCCGGTGGCATAAGTGACAAGGCACTAATGAACTATCAGTTGGAGGTCACAAAATCAGGGCTTTATTCACTAAGTTACCGAGTAGCGGCTCCTAATGACACTAGAGGCTTTGCAATACTAGTCAATGACGAAGAGCTCACTACAGAAAAAGTCACAAGCACTGGGGGCTACCATCAATGGCAAACCCAAACAGGCGCTACCGTATACCTAAACCAAGGTAAGAATAAATTAACGATACAGTCGCATGATAAAGGCTGGAAACTAAACTGGGTTAACTTCAAACAGAATTAGCCAGTTTAATAAAGCGTAAAGGCCCTACCATCGTTGCCTTTGCGCTGTTAAAAAGGCGCTTAATGCAATTCATAAGCTCAAAGAGTTTAGCTTCTTTTCATTTATGCGCCGCCAATAGTCACTGCCTTTTTCGTTGATATATTGAGAATAAAAATCATAATTTACTTGCGGGTTTTCAGTGCCGCAGATTAATAGCGCGACGTCTAAGCTAAGAGAAAGATTACCCGCCAATTGTGCTTGCTCAAAAGTACGTTCTGCATGGGCAATAAATGCTTCAGTATCGTTTTGTGCATCGGCTAGCAGCGTTTTCAAGTAAGAGTTATCTGCGCTATCAAATGTAATACCTGCCATAAGTGCTTGAGCATCTGTAAGGCGGTTTTGACTTATATAAAATTCCATTAACTGCTTGCGACTAGTTCGTGCAGCCCAAAATTCAGGCGTCAAGGTTGCAAGTTTCACTACTTGTTTTAAGTGAGGTTCTTTATCCTCACGGCTTTTGGCAAAAATAGCATAATGAAACGGTACTATAGCCAAGTGATAACTAGGAAATTGATAAGCCTTCATTTTGTGTTCGGCTTCTCTTAAATAGTGGTACTTATCATCCTCTTGTTTATTTTTATGCGCCAACACTGATAAGTAAGTCAAAGCATCTAACTCACGTTGTTTGTCGCGAGCCTCAAAGGCTAACTTGGCTGAAGTAAGCAAGCTATGCTTGATAGCGCTATAATCAGCTTGATTATGATCTATCCACGACTGCGCAATCAACGCGTCGGCTTGTCGGGGTAAATCATTAATCTTTTTAAATTGACCTATCGCATCAGTTAGCTTTGTGGTGCTTAAGTTAAATAACTCTTTTTGAGTTAATACCTCACTTTGCATGAGCAAAGCATTCCCCACATAATGCGTGTTTTTTTGTAAAATTGCCGCTTTTTCAAGTTTAGTTGCCATCACCATCGCTTTTTCACGCTCACCCATTCTTAAATAACTATTTGTAAGATGACTAAGAATAATCAGATCGTTAGGAGTTTGCTGATGGGCAATTGTTAAGTTTGCTTGCTTAACTGGGGGCGCTTGCGCTTCATTAAGCAGATTATAGATAACGGGGTTATTTAAGTGCTTTAAGAGCTGTTTTGTCGCATCGCGTTGATCGGCCCCCAATACATGGCCACGCCAATCAGCAAACGGGCCCTTTAGAATAAAATCAATATATGTTTTTTGCTTAAAAGTGCGCATCGAGCCTGACAAAATCAACGGATACTCACTGGCTAATTGAGGATATTCATAATCGGCTGAGACTTGAAAATAAGCAGTATCTAAATGAGCTATCTCAGTGAAATCAAAGTGCTCATCATCACTAAAATTGACACGATTTTGGTTTGACTGGGTACTAAATGGGATATACGCAATATTAATAACAGCGCTATCAACCTCTTCGGATGGATTGGCGATTAAATACATCAACCCAATAGCAAAAAGGGTTAGCGCCGTAAACGCCATAACTAGCCATTTTTTTCGCTGTTGCGAGAGTGATAAAGCCGCTGTTACCTGCTCTGCTTTATTTGAATTTAAAGCACTTAACGCTGTTTGGTTATCACTGTGAGTTGCGTCAATTTTGAGTTGCCATTGATAACCTCGTTTTGAAAAGGTTTTAATTGCATGGCCACCAAAAAGCCCTCTTAAATTACTAATGCTTTGAAAAACAGCCTGCTCAGACACAACCTTGTCTTGCCACACCTGCGATAAAATATCGTCTTTACTAAATACAGTATCTGTATGTTGCAAAAGCAGTGTAAGCACTTTAGCTTCGTTGTGTCGAATAGCCACGTTCTGACCATTATTTTTAAGTACCAAACTCGTACTATCAAACTCAAAAGTATCAAATATATAACGCATTGTTTTTATTATAATGGCTCATTTAGTAATTTGGTCTATTCGCATTAGCCCACAAGCCAATTAAGAATGGTTAATTTACAATCATATAGTAAAAAATCACGCGAGTCTGTACCCGTGTGATAGCTTTTAGAGACCACTCAATCACATTTAAAAACCTAAATTTATAGTATGTGCATATCAAGCAGGTGGGTTAACAACCATTAAAAACATCGTTTTGCTTAAAGAGCTGATTACTTTTTCAATAAGAAAAGTAACTTGTAATTTCACCTCATTAAAATATGCCTTTCTAATTCTAAGTAAAATTATCGGTATGTGGTATGTAGGATGCTTAAGAAGCAGGTAGCGTTGAAAGTCGCCGCTGAAGATAGATTTATTATTCAGAGTTCTGGTTACTTTATATAAAAAAGCACGATAAATGGGTGATCATTTAGCGTGCTTTTAGATATTGCTTTAAAACAACCCTTTACTTGTTAAGAACCGTATAGAGCTTTCATCAATTGGCGTAGATTCTTTTGGTTCTTCTCCGTCTTTATCAATGCTTTTAAACGTTTTTTTACTTTGGGTTGCGATTTTGCTTGTTGGCTTAACGCCGATATCGCAGCGCTTCGAATGTCTCTAGAATAATTAGAGTCAGCAAAGGCATAAATACTAGCGACTTGCTCGGCATCTAACTCATTGTTACCCATTGCCTTTATAATCGCGCCTTGTGCTTTACTATCGGTTTCCTGTTCTAGTTGATTACTCAGGTAATTCAAACTTTCTCTGCTTGGCATTTTTGCCAAGGCTTCTGCCGCATTTAAGCGCAACCTTGGGCTATCAACAGTGAGATAGTCTCCAATAAGTTGTTGATGAGCATTATCCCCACTATTGCCTAAAGCGGTAATTAAGGCTGATGCTTTCTCTTGCGTTGCACTGGTGCTCAATGTATCTGCTAATTTTTGGGTTAACTGAGTTGAAAATTCACTGCCCCGCTGGTTTTTTGCAATGGCCCCCATAACCATTAAAGCACTATGAGCCAACTTTGAATTTTCTTCATTGAGACCATATGACATGGAATACTCAAAAATAGCCTCTACCTGTATGTTCGTTAAAGGCTTTTCACTGTACTTTAGTGCCATTAAACTTCGAAAACGCTGATTAGGAGAAAACAAATCTTGCTCAACAAATACATCTGTCAGTAACTGCTTAGAATTAACTGAATCATGTTTACCTAAATACATAAACAATTTACTTTCTAACGGATCAGCAATTGCTTTTGTTGAAATAAGCGCTTTTAAACTTCCCAAGTATTGATCATTGTTATAAAGAAATTGCAGTAACTCCTTTCGATCACCCTCAAGCCAATCTATACCTTTTAAAGTAGTTATAAACGCTTCAACATTTTTTAAAGGTTTAGGCGGCGCTTTAGGATAAACCCAATCAGCGCTCAAATATTTCCATTGTTTAGGGTCTTCAGGTAAATGCAGTAACCTAGCATCATCCGGTATAGATTGATTTTTGCGGACTAAGCTAAGCGTTTGCATTACCTCAATCACCATATTGTCATCGCTACTGTTGACTTTAATATGACTATTTCCGAGGGTACTTGTTAGCCAGCATTTATCGTTTTCAAAGGTAAACTCATCACTAATAATGTTAGCCGTGTCTAGTTGCATTAGATTTTTGGCAGCATTAGTGCTTCGCCTAGTGTCAGTAGGTTCTATATAACTAAGTTTATTTCGCATTAGTTTATTGTCAGCTAAAACCGTGTAGAGTGATTTATATTGACCAATGTCATCACGCTCTTTAACCCAGTACGTGTCACCCTGTAAATTTTCAGGTTGCTTAGCACGGTGAAAGGCGCGATATAAAGCGATCAACTTTTGTTGATCGGCTGTTTTTAATTTAGCATTGAATCGATAATCTAGAATTTCCCCCGTGCTATTGCTGATTTTCACAGCAAATGGCACAGAGTATTCATTGCTTGTACTCAATATTTTATTTAGCTTTGCTGTGGCTTGGTACAACTCAAACCCCAACCAATAAGATTTCTCTTCAACCAACAATGGTCGATAAATTAACCGCCCGTGCAAGTCAAACTGACTTTTAGCAGGGCTGTTCATCGAAGTGATATTAGTATCAGCTTTTGATTGAAGTTCAGCCCAAACAGTGCAACGCGGCACTGCATAAGCGGCTGAAACATAACCTAATAGAGTGCAAATTAATAAACTTATTTTAATTAAACGCATTACACTTTGGCCTTTTTACTAATAATTTAAGGTTGCTGATTCTTCTAGAATTGTCCAGCTTTTGTCATACAAGGTGCCTGTATCGTAGATAGTTTGAGTTTTTGTTTTGGTTTTAATTTTACAGCACCACTTATATTTAGGGTACTTAACATAAACATAAAACTCACCAGAAATTGCTTCAATATCATTCGTTACATCAATCCCTAAAGTTATTTTAGAATCAGTAATTGCTTTAGCTAAATCCGCATAAAGTGTGGCATTGAATGTATCTGCAATAATCAAGAAATCGATACCAACACCGCCGCTTGCAACGCCCAAATTGATTTCAGCACTGGCGTAAGCATCCATGCTGGCAGAGACAATATCTCCCCCTAAGTCAATACGGCTATTACCATAGGCTAAACCAATCCCTAAATCTAAGCTTCCGCTAACACCCGCCTCAACAGTAACCGGAACAATAACAATGGTGAACGTTGTTTCCACTACTTTTTGCTCTTCGCTCCAACTGTATCCTAAAGATTTATCTAACGCCGTTAACGTATCGCCCTCGTCAATCAAAGTATCACCAAGCACACTAAAACTTGCCGCATACGTTATTTCACCATCGCTTACATTCGCGCTTGCTTCGGCACTGGCGCTCACTAAACTCGCTGATTTATCAAATAGGTAAAGATCGAGATCGGCTTCTACTAACGCCTCTGCTGAACCACCATTACTAGAAGTAACATTCATATAACTATAAAAAGAAGGGCTGATTGCCACTGCATCACTGTCACCATAAGTGCCACTCCAGCTCCCAACTTTGGCCAACGATGTTGCCGCTGAAGCGTTAGTCTGTGAAGCTGGCGCTGAAGTGAGTGTTGTTTTTTTACTGCTTAACTCTGCCGATTCTGCTGTTTTAACTTCGTTATGGTAAAGCACATAAGGTACTTCAACGGTAATACTGTTATTTTCTTTATCATCTTCAATTTCAGCCGAGTCATCCTGAAAAGTAAATGTCATGCTGAAACTATTTTTGTCACTTTCGCGATCAAAGTTATCGTGTATCGCTTTAAGCAGTTCACCATTTACAGCAACATCCCAAGGAAAGTAATGAGATTGCTCGTGATCAGGAAATACGATTTTCATTGTATCCCCGTAAGTTTGCTCTAGTTCATTCCATAAATGAGCATCATAAGTATTATCGCCGATGGTTATCGTTGCACTGATGTCAGCCTCTTTGACGGAATCGCCAAATTTTTTGGCATTAACAAAACCGATTAAATCAGGCACTTTATGCGTTGGTTGACCAACACCGCTGGTATCTCTTTTACCAGGACCTGGAAAAATAGCAAAGCCGTCTCCAACTTTAACTTTTTCTAAAACAAAATCATGGTATCGACCGTCTTTGATGGCAATCGAGCTGTAGGTTGTTTCGTCGCCTGATTCAATCCCGCGCGATTTATTATCTGTCACATCAGCTTCATTTGATATTACACCGCTGGTGTCAACAAAAGCGGCAATAACAAATTCACCGGTACTGAGGTCTTCGTTTGGAAGGATCAGTTTTGCACTATGGTTTTGCTCACCTTCTTGTAACTGCTCAATATAAAACTCACCCAAATCATAACCATCTGGCTCTTCTTCAGTTTCAAGCTCACTCACTTTGCTTCTTTCAATTAAAATAAAAGAAACACCGACATGCTCATTCGTTAATAATGTTGTTTCTGTACTGAAATCAACAGTAATTTCTTGCCCTGGTTGGTAAACCTCATTGTCTACAGAGCTCATAGATTTCAAAACGACATTAGCAACAACTTCTTGTTCGGTGGGTTCATTATCCGAACACCCAACTATTAAAGTTAGAGATAAAGCCAACACAGCGCTAATCCTTTTGGACTGATTCATATTGCGATTCCTAAGTTATTGATTGTCATTTTGAGAACTACTTATTAATTAACAAAACTCATGCTTTTATTTAAATTCTGATAGATTCATTTTCAATGGCGGTTAAGCTTAAACACAACTTAATGTATGGCTGAATTTAGGCCGTTTATTTATCATTAAAAATATCTCTACGTTGGTCTTTGATAAGTAAATAACAGCGCGTACTTTCACTTATTTGTTTAGTCAGAGTGGGCTCACCAGCTAAACTTTTTAGTGTAAATTTGCTATTACTTGGACCAGAAACCATCAATTATGTACCTTGAACCCAACAAGCACTCTATGTAACAACACCACACAATAAGTACGTAAATTTAACTACCTAGGAATATAGCAAAACATACAGAGTTTAATTTTAAACGCCGTGATTTATACCTAGATAGTACTTTTAGGGTACAAAAAATACATATTTCAAAGGCTATATCACAATAATGGATGAATTATGGAGGGATAAAAAACAAACAAATTTAATCAACGTTAGATGTTAGAAACTAACAAAATATTTAAGTTTCATACAACTTAAACTTTTCCTTATTATAGGATTGTTGCCATCCAATTGAGCCACTCCAGTAAGAAAATAAGGGCTCAGGGTAAACCCACAACCAACAGTTCGGCGATAAAGCGCCTCCTAAAACTCATAACTTGCAAACTAGTGAGTGCCATACCTGATAGCTGACGGCTAATAGCTCAAATGCGCGCCTGACCTTTTCGAATTTCAGGCACGCACATTTACTTCAAGTTAATATAGCTTCAACCGGCTTTACTTTTTCCCTTTATTCTCCCGCAAACTTTAACATTCGCGTTTGATCGGTAAGCTCAATATCAACCAGCTTGAACGGGCCTTTGGCAGCTTTAGCTATCGCGAAAGGCATCGTGAAATTATCATAACTATCAATTTGTTTTGCTACTTCAACCGTTGCCAGTTTTATACGCTCACCTTTATCTCCTTTGCCAGTTAACGTAGCACGAATAGCGTAGCGACCTGAGTCAGTCACTTGCACTGGCACTTTAGCTTGGTACTTATTATTACCAAGCGCTGTTACTTTAGCTTTATCCATACTGATGGTTTGTGAGCTGTGTACAAACGGCATTTTTATAGAACGTTTTACCGTTTGACCCTGTACTTTAGTATCTACACTTGCCTCAAGCTCATAGTAGCCACTTGCAGCACCTAAGATTTCTAGGGGGTAATTAAATACGGCTTCACCATTTTCGTAACGTACATCAAGCTTTTCGCCTTCAGGGCTTGAAAGTGTGAGCTTCACATCACTATCTTTAAACCGCTTTTTACCCATACTAAGCTGCATTGCGACACGTTGTTGCTGATCTTTTACTTTAAACTGCGATTTAGCATGCAAAGAATTGCTCGAATCTTTTTCAATCACATGCAGCAAGTAGGTGTCTTTGTCGTTAAGCGCTTGGCTTGTTCTTAACATTGCTTTGCCATTTACCTGACCAAGCTTTAGCCCAACGCTGCCATCGCGAAACCCTGCATTTTTCATTTTCTCTTGTGCAACCATGGCTTGCATTGGCATTTGCCTAAAACTGTCATCACGCACCGACAGCTTATCAAGCTGTAAGCCATGGGGCTTAAATACTTCACCGCTATCAAAACGGGCTTTTGGCGCAATACGAATAAAGTTATCTGCTTGGTTTACAAATACCGGCACGCCGCGCTTAAGCTCTTTGCCCGAAACCTTCTGCCAATACTCAACACTGTCTTTTTCAAGCGTTTGTAGCTGAGCGTTCGATGCTGGTTGAACTTGAGGAAACTGATAAACCGTTTGCTCATTCGCTTGGGCTGCTGTGCTTACAAGTACCATTACAGCTGCGAGTGTGGTTAATTTATTAATCATAACGGGCTCCTAAATTCGATTTTTAAGCATGTTTGGCAAGCCAAAACAATTACGTCGACTTTGCTGATGACTCAAAGGTTCACCACCTTGGGTTCGTGATTTATCAATAAACCACACTTCACCAGCTAACGACTGAGAACTGCAATTTAAAAAGCCATCTGAGCAGCTATCTAACCAGTTTTGCGTCACTTCAAGGCCTACTTGATTTTGGTAACCGCCGCAATAACTGTCGCTATCCCATACAGCTGATTCAACATCACTCCCCACCACAGCTTCGAATCGAGACGGTAAACTTGGACGATTTGGTGTGCCATGCAACCACTGCGCGTTATACGATGCCATCCAAGACACTTGTTGTTGCTTTACCGCATCGCTGCCATAACCCAATAACCAGCCCAAGCTTTGCTCAAAAGAATTACCCGCAACAACCGCATCAGCCAAAGGTGTTCCACCACTTGAAGGAGCAAGCGCAATGGTGTGCGTGACTTTACTAATGATATTTGGATAACGGCTATCAAACGTTGGGTTAGATAAAATCCAACGCACCACATTGCCGCCATTAGAATGAGTGATCAGGGTTAAATCAGTGATGTTTTTATTATTGATAAATGTAGTGAGCTGCCCAGCTAAACAGCCAGACGCCGCATCTGCCCACATATACTGATCAAAGTCACAATTAATGACCGTGTAATTACGACTGTTTGGTAAACCTTGGCGAACTGTATTGACAAAGCTGCCCGTCCAATAATCATTGTATGCATCGGTTTGTTCGCCTGTACCATGAACAAATGCAACCCCTTGTTCGGCAAATGCGCCGTGGCTTAAGCCAGCTACGAGTGTTAGAGCAGGCATTAATAAGCATGTTTTTATTTTCATGTGTATTCCTGTTGATTATAGTTATCAGGTTGGAGGTATGACCTCCGATCAGAAAATAGACTACACAGGTACAAACGCAAGTTTTAATTTACATTTATTTAACTTTTGTGCGTTTTTTAAGTACAAATTATTAGATTTTTATGTTAATCGGCATGGGTTAATGGTGAGCTTTAAAGTGCGCAGCAGTGATAAACTTAAAATTAGATGGCAAAGAATAGAGAAACTCAATAGTGCTTCTTTCGTTTGTGTTACTTTTTAAGCCAAGACTTAACCTTACTCATGTGTGTGCGACTCACTGGCACACAGGTTTGATTTGACATTTTCAATGCTCCTTCTCGGTTCTTTTTTTCTAATGAGTGAATGTGGGCTGTATTAACCCAATAGCTTCTGTGAGTTTGTCCAACTGCAAGCTCTGGCGACAGTGAACTAATATCGTCTATGGCATCTTTAAGATTGTATAAAATTAAATGACTTCCAGACTCAAGCACAACATTTAAATAATGTAACTCAGCTTTTAGGTAAATAAGCTCTGAAATAGCGTTGATGTTTGCCAATTGCAAAAATTGTTGCGCACGGCTTTGAGTCTCTTCATTTGTTGAAAGTTCAACTGCATTGTTACTGACTGCCTCAGAGGTCAGTGGTTGTGTTAATGCCCCACCAGTGTCACCGCAGCTACCTTGATGTGAACACACCCTCTCAGTTTGATTGGTCTTGAAGGCCATATTTGGCGTGTTTGGTTGTTGAACTTCAGGTGCTTGTTTATGGGTGGACTCAATTTTAAATCCGAGGACCCAAGGCAAATTAATCGCAATCCATGATATCAGCGCGGGGGGAACCATATTTTGCCACTCTTCGATTAAAGCACCCACGCTGTAAGCTGTTTCTTGCTCTATATACACATCAAAAAGTAGTGAGATCGGCACATAAAGTGTCGCCGCAATTAATGCGCTAACAATCAGCTTAACAAAGTTATTTTGTTTACTAAGCACACCTCTCATTAATGTATGTGTGGTGATAAAAAAACCTAACGCTAAAAAAACCTGTCCTTGCCAAACAATAAAATTTAACCAAAAAGGCAGTATATTGTCGTCATCTGAGACGCTTAAAATACACGCTAAAACAAAGCCAACACACAGAAAATAGCGCCATGGGCTTATTGCACCAATCTGAAACTGCCCATCCATACAATAAACTGCCCATTCATACAAAAATCAATATGTTAATTAAACCAGAAATCATTTAAGGCGTAAATTATTGTTATTAAATAACGCATACAAAGGACGCAAAAATGACATTTACTAAATCATCAATCGCAGTATTAGTGAGCATAATATGTACACACGCTTGGGCTCAAACAGACAACAGTCAAAACGAGATTGAAAGCATTACCGTGGTGGCTCCTCAACCAGACGGCATTAAAATTAGTTCGAACAAATTAGTAACGCTACCCGGTACGGGCAACGATCCACTCAAAGGTTTAGAAGCACTCCCTGGTGTTGTTTTAGCAACCCCAAATACTGGCGGCCCAGTAGCACAACCGGCTATTCGTGGCAGCTCCACTAACGACAACCTTTATCTAACAGATGGATTAGAGATGGGGTATATTTTTCACAACGATGGTTTGAGTATTTATAACCCACTGCTTATTGAAAGCTTTGAGTTAAAAACAGGCGCTTGGGCAAGCAACTATGCCAATGCAAATGGCGGGGTCATATTAACGCAATTAAGAGATCCAAGCCCTGACACACCAACCAATGTAATTGATTTAAGCTTTTTTCGCAGTGGCTTTTTATATGAACAAGCGATTTCGCCAGATGCCGCGTTCTACGTTTCATTTAGAGAGAGTTTAGTGCACACCTACGTTGATAACTTTATCGAAGACGAGGACTTTTCATTTTCAGTGCCACCGCGTAACCGGGATTACCAAGCAAAACTAATTTGGGATATAGATAACAATAATGTGTTACGTGCAACCGCCAGTGGCGCAAAAGATTACATTGAAATTGAATTTGATGCAGACGGCCGCGACATTGGTAAAAACCCTGATTTGGCTTCTGGCCAGCGATACCAAAGTTATTTTCATAGCCAAGCAATCAGTTGGCAATACACTGGTGACAACCTCGAGTCAATCAGCAGTGTCAATGTGTTAACGCAAAACCAGCAAGAGCGAGAAGGTGACATCTTTCGCTGGGATGCTGATATCACAAAAATAATTGTAAAATCAGATAACCAATATATTGCAGATTCATTCACCCTCGATTTTGGTATTCAACTCAAACAAAGTGATATTGATTACCTAAGCAGTGGTCGGTTATTACCATGCAACACAGAATTTAAAGTGTGCCCACCCAGCTATTTTAGCCCCACATTTTCGCAGCAAGGCTCACTTACGGTAAGAGATTATCATGCCTATGCATCACTTAGGGGAGACATTTCGCCTCGCTGGGATTACAACATTGGTTTGGCGTACCTCGCAACGGATAGCAATTCACAACGTTATTTAGAGCCTCGCGCACGTATAGGCTTTGATGTGACCGATAAGCATAAACTCAACATTAGCTACGGTGTACACCACACACTGGTTGATGACTACCAATATTTGATTCCTCAATATGGCGAATCCACACTTGAAGCCAGTGAATCGACTCATTACACGTTGAGCCTAGATTCAAACCTTGGTCAAGGACTCGGGTTAAAAACAGAACTATTTTACAAAGAGCTAGATAACTTAATCGTTGCGAACCCTGATGCACAAAAGCGACGTTTAACACAACATGTGGCTGGCGAGCCAACATTTGATGATGTCGCCAGTGGTGAATCATACGGTATAGAGCTGCTGCTAAATAAGCAGTTATCAGAAGATTGGTATGGCTGGGCAAGCATTGCCTACAGTAAAACAGAACGCGACAACCCATTAACCAATCAGCAATTTAACTCTGAGTTTGATTTACCTTGGGTTGCAAACCTCGTGCTGGATTATAAATGGAACGAAAATTGGCAAATTGGCGCGAAATGGCGTTTTCAAAGCGGGCGACGTTATACACAAGTGCAATCAGCGACTCCCTATACTGAAATTAATAATCAACCACTCTTTTATATACCACAATATGGCGAGTTTAATGCTGAACAATGGGGGAACTATCACAGGCTTGATCTTCGCGCAGACTATCAAACCCAAGTATTTGGTCTCGAATCGACTATTTATATCGAAGTGCTTAACGTTTACGGCTCAAAAACGGTGCAAGAACTTGAGTACAACATAGATTACAGTGATTTTGAAAAAGACTATCAATTTCCTGATATGCCGCTGCCTTCAATCGGGATTACGTTAAACTTTTAAGCACATACAATGAAGGCCGGTTAGTAATAAACCGGCTCTTTCAAACATGAGGGTTCACTCAATTAAACAACCCCAAGAGCAACATCATTGTGGTCATTTGAGATCTATAGGGTCTGAGATCTAATGGGTGCCCCCTTTGGTTGCACCAATCAACGTCATTACTGGATGCATAGTCATATTTAAATTGAGTTTAAAAAATAAGAGCACTTGGTTTTTGAATTAAAAGATCAAGCAAACACAGTTACCTGCTTGACCGGAACTTTCTAATGGGTGACCCCTATGATTTACTACATCAATAAATTTACTTAGTTGTCATACAACCTTTCCATGTGTATATTATTTAATCAATCCAATGATTATTTTCAAGGAAGACTAATGAAAAATTTCTCGTTTGCAATCTTAGCTAGCTTAACCGTCACAGCTTGTTCATCTTTTGATATTTATGATAATAATGGAGAGTCTGTAAAAGGAATTCCATATTACGTAAAAAAAGGTGCAGTCAAACAAACAACTGCTTACTCAAGATCTTGGTTAGAAGTGACTATAGAGTATTCAAAAATAAAAGCCGATGGAAAAGCACTTACAGGTAGTAAAAATAGTGCCAAATTCGATATAAAAATGGGAAGTTACGATTCAATAGAGTTACTAAGCGCTTTTGCTGAAGCACAAAAGCAAGTTGATAGTGGTTTCGCTACAGCACTCGGAATATTTAAGACAGAACTAGATAAAGGGTGTTCAACTTCAGCCATAAACTGTTCAATTTCGCCATCAGATAAGTCAGATGATCTTAGTTCTAAAACTCGAACACCTTTAAATGTTCATCAAGAATTTATTAGTAATAAGGCTGCTTATGAATCGATAGTTGATTACAGCAAAGTATATTACTTCAACACTATTGTACCACCTTTCGGTACAACCACAGGTAGTGTTACATTAGCAGCTGATGGAACACTTACAACTGGAACTAGTACTGTAGATACTACAAAATTAGCTGAAGTAATTCCATTAAACGAGATATTACTCAAGAAATTTAAGTTAGGGGATTATTTACCAGCCTTAACCAATACAAATAAATCTAACACCAAACCAAAGTCACCAATTCCAATACCAATATTGACTATTTCAATCAGCAAAAAGAGCTATCAATACAACTTAACTAAACACTTACCCTATAATTCAGGCTTGAATCTTGTACCATTAGATTTCAATTCATCAAATATTTCAATTGCAGTAGTGACGAGTAATTCAAGCTCAAGTAAACCTGCTGAAAACACTAATGCCATAAAGCTAAACGGAACAATCGAACTACCTAAACCAAAATAAAGCCTTGCACCAGATATTCATTTAGCCAACACCGATTGCGAAGCTGCTTTTCAATCCCTTTGGCTTCAAAAGCAGCCAAAAATAAAGCCCGTTCCGACTTTATTGAAAACAACAAAAAGCCTCGCGAGTGTGAGGCTTTGGATTTAATTGGTGGCACTACTCTATTACAGAAAGACGTAAACTTCCGAACAGCTCATTACCTCGTAAAACATCAATACATTTATCCTGTTTTCGTAACAACTCCAGAAAACCTTCTTCCATTACTCTAATAGCAACAGTTCTACTTTACCCTCTATAAAAAGGCAAAGATCCGTTGACTGTTAGTTAAGCAAGCCTAGCTTCATTTGAAACAGATTTTTCGATCAGTTCAACTCTGAGCTTTTCTTGAATTAAACCGTTATCAGGAATACATTCAGATTGACTATTTAACTCTAATGTTACATAAAACATTGCATATCCTATATCTTCGGTTTTACTTTCGGAAGGTTTTGGGCGTCACTGTTATTGCTCTTCCACCGGGAAGATCAGCAAATGGTTTCTGCTGAAAAGGAAAGAAAGGAAAGGGTCAAATCTTGACTTCAGATATCAAACAATCTCGTAGCTTTTCCAATTGTAATTCAACGATATTATCTTCAATCATTAATACATTTAATCTACCGACAGTTTTTGATATAGCCGAATAGTGTTTAACATTAAATATATCTGCTAACGCCTGCAAATTTAATCCCGTTAAATCTTGGCATAATTTAATAGCAAACCAACGGGGTAAATTTTTCTCTTTTCGCCCCTTTTTAACAATTACTATATCATCTACCTCAACACCAAAGTATTGAGCTAAGTAGGAGATTACATCATCTGCTGAGTACTTTTTAACAACAAGCTTACTTTCACTATTTGGTGATGCGATATGGTCTTTTATGTTTTCAATAAAGTCCTCACAGCCCAGAACCGACAATAACTTTTTAGCATTATAAAAAGCGCTTATTTCTTCACTGTTTTCAAACTCCACAAACTGCTTATAAGCTGCATATTTATGCTTTTTGCCTTGCAGCGAAAATATAAAATCTCGAACAAGCCATTTAGGCACCGCTACCCTTTTAATAAAAGCGGAATAGCTAGACCATTGATACTTAGCAAGGTCATCTACCATCGGGGTGCTCGTTTCAATTGGATTACGATGAATATACCGACTAACATGCAACAAGTAGTTATCAGCATCCACCAAAACCGCTTTATATCGCCCTCTAAACAGCGCACCGTCTGTGTTATGTGTTCGATTAAAGTATTGAGTATAAAGGCCATTAATATGCTTCATGCCTCGACCTAAATTAGCGTCGGGGGTTTTGATGAGTAGGTGGTAGTGATTGCTCATTAAACAATATGAATGCACTTCAATATTAAAGCGAAGGCTTGCTTGCTCAATGCAATATAAAAAATACTTAAAGTCGTCATCACTCAAAAAGGTATTTTCACGCCCTCTTCCACGATTCATCACATGATAAAACGCATTCTCATATTCTATTCGCAGCGGCCTAGACATAGTAATCTATTCAATAAGTAGTAAATTATAAATTTAGCCCACCAATGTCCGAAGTCAAGATTTGACCTCTTTAGTTTGTGACTTAACAACAAGCTTATTTTCACTATTTGGTGATGCGATATGGTCCTTTATGTTTTCAATAAAGTCATCACAGCCCAGAACC
The DNA here is from genome assembly GCF_004766475.1 of Pseudoalteromonas sp. KS88. NCBI lineage: Bacteria > Pseudomonadati > Pseudomonadota > Gammaproteobacteria > Alteromonadales > Pseudoalteromonadaceae > Pseudoalteromonas > Pseudoalteromonas sp. KS88. Next base: position 28,960 of record NZ_PYHV01000021.1, on the reverse strand, counting down.
GACAATAGCTTTTTAGCATTATAAAAAGCGCTTATTTCTTCACTGTTTTCAAATTCCACAAATTGCTTATAAGCTGCATATTGACGCTTTTTGCCTTGGAGCGAAAATATAAAATCCCGAACGAGCCATTTAGGCACCGCTACCCTTTTAATGAAAGCGGAATAGCTAGACCATTGATACTTAGCAAGGTCATCTACCAGCGGGGTGCTCGTTTCAATTGGATTACGATGAATATATCGACTAACATGCAACAAGTAGTTATCAGCATCCACCAAAACCGCTTTATATCGCCCTCTAAACAGTGCACCGTCTGTGTTATGTGTTCGATTAAAGTATTGAGTATAAAGGCCATTAATATGCTTCATGGCTCTACCTAAATTAGCATCGGGGGTTTTGATAAGTAGGTGGTAGTGATTGGTCATTAAACAATATGAATGCACTTCAATATTAAACCGAAGGCTTGCTTGCTCAATGCAATATAAAAAATACGTAAAATCGTCATCATTCAAAAAGGTATTTTCACGCCCTCTTCCACGATTCATCACATGATAAAACGCATTCTCATACTCTATTCGCAGCGGCCTAGACATAATGATAAAATCAATGAGCAATAAACTATAAATCGAGACCATTGATGTATGAAGTCAAGATTTGACCCCTTTAGTTTTTTTAAATCGAGACCATTGATGTATGAAGTCAAGATTTGACCCCTTTAGTTTTTTTTCTTTAGTTTTTTTTACTATTTGGTACTTTAGGAGTTAATACCACAACATTTACCGGTCCAACCGTGCTAGCTGTAAGTATTTGCTCTTATGTGATCCCTATACTAATTGCTGAGCTGGTAAGGCATGCCGAAACTACAACTAATAAAATTATTACAATCGCCACAGCAAGCTTAATGGTGTTGATATCCATTATATTCTTGGTGGGTTTATTTGGAATTGTGCTAGCCGAATGGTATCCGGCGATAGTTGGTTAGTAGATGGTAATTCGATGAGTGAAAAATATAACGCTGCTAATTGGATTAACAACCCTGACTTTATTTATATAAATGAAGTCAGGTGTAACCTTCGTAATTTTCACCCTCGTATTGAGCTAAATACTCACCACTTAGCTTAGCTGTTGTACTTTATTGAGTGAGCGCATCACCAAAACGATTTGCCTTCTGCTTACCTTTCGCAAAACCTAAGTAAATATACCCAAGCCACCTCAAGATGCAGTTTCAGTTGGAGTTAAAAGCGATTCAGGCAAGGCATTGATTGCAAATAATGGTTGTTCCCTTGTTAAAATCAATAACGCAGTATGAATCGCTTTTAAACCAACCCGTTGGGCGTTTCACAGGCGCTTACTCTCATCGTTGTTACTTCTTAAAAGGGACTGCCATTATTGCAAAGTAACGCCTTGATATTAAACACCTGTGAAACGCTGAAGTCTGCATCTTGAGGTGGTTTGGGTATAATACAGCTAATCGAACCGATAAAAGGAATTAAAAAGCATAACGTCATCCAGCCAGATATATTAAGGTCATGCCAACGCTTAATTGTCACCATAAGATTTATCCAAATCAAGCAGCCTAATGCTACTTTCATGGCTCAAAGTATTAAAGAAAAGGGGTCACTCATTGACCCCTTTAACCTTCGCTATTTAACAACTGCGGTTATTCCTAAATACTGATCTTCCACACTTGTATTTTTTGTTACATCAACGGTGAACCAAGTTTTTTCATCAAGATTAAATGAGAAAGCTCTTCGAGAAATAGAAGGTTGTGTAAAGCTGCTATCTGAAACAATCCCCATAATAACACCTTGCTCAGGTTCTGTAATAAAACCATTTGCACTAGTTATCGTTTCATTTAAAGTAAAGTCAGCTAGCACGGTTACTGTGCTGTTATTTGGATTAAAAAGCATTAATTTAGCGTTATTTGTTAAATAATAAAATAAACCATCAGATGCTTGGAACAAAGGTGTCCCTGGTAAGTCAGTTAATCCGTCTTTAGGTCCTGACACTACCGTGGAAATTGATATTTCAGAAGAAATTAACTCGCCTAACACAGCCTTATGAATGCGAACTTCAGTATCATTTTCAATTGCAGTAGTCATAACATAAAAATCGCCCGACTCATTATCAGCAGCGGCAGCAAAGGGGATCTTCCATGCGCCAGCAGCAACACTGCTTGCTTCAGGCGAAAATAAAATAAAATTACTATCTGGCCGACCGTTTGCATCTCTATTATTAACATCCACAAACCATAATCGCTGGCCTTTTGCACCGTTATCTTCTACTCGCAGTGCTGGGGTAATAAAGCTTAGTTTATCATCATGTGCAACTGCGCCAGTAAAGTCTGCATCAAGAATGCTTTCACTCTCACCAAATAAATACAATTCACCACTCGGCTGACCTGTTTTTGCATCAAACGAGAGTAGCCCTGCAACATATGGATAATACTCAGCACCAGCAATAAAGGGCGAGATTGGATCAAATATCTCGTAAACGACTGTGCCCCAAATTTGACCGTTTTTTGTTTTAGCAAACCCTTTTGGAGGGTTCACCGCACGAGTGTACCAGCGCCCATCGTTTCGTTCAGAATCGGTATCTGGTAGTGCAAAATCTTGTATTTTTTTTGTCGTAATATCTAAAGTCCATACCCCAACATTGCTGCGCTGTGGATTCACCCCTGAGTTGACTCGATTTAACGTCCCCCCTAGAACAACACCGCTTTCTAGCTGCAAGGGCTTGCCTAAAGGAAACCCTGCGGTGGCGTTACCTAAGGGAACACTTACCACTTCAGCAGTCACACGGTCATACTTTATAATTGCACCATGACCATGCTTACCACCTAGTGTAGCCAGACTCACTACATAGCGGTCTGCCCTTGGCTCAGCTGGCAAACCACCTATGGCAGGCACACCATTAATCAAATAACCATCATTTACACTTCCATTGAATAAATTTTTACGTGCCAAACCATTGTAGTCATAGCGATCAATGAGTGATGGCATCACTCCTGCGTCTTGTAAAAGTGATTCAAGGCTAGTATCTAAAAACTCAGAATTGCTTGTTACGGGCAAATTATCAATGTCACCCCAAAATTTACTCACAATGTAATTATCAAATTGGTTTGCGCCAATAGTAGACGTTGCATTAACAAAGTGATAACCCGTTGTTCGGCTTGAAGACAAACCAACTGGTACTCGGCGTTCACTTTTGCCAGTCCAGTAAGCGCTTAGCCTTGCACGATCTAATAGTTGGTCTGTATTTGTAATTTCAAAAAAAGCTGCCGCATCGAGTTCCGGCGCAATATTTGGCCCATCCCCTGCTGTAAGTAAATAATAATCAGACCCATACTGCCTAATTATTGCAACCGGATTTTTTGCGCCTCGGCTACTATTTAATACACCAATATCAACGCTATTTACCGCGACAGCAGGGCCATCTTTTTGATAGATCCAGGTATTATCTGGCGCTTGCTCTGTAGCAAACACAAACTCATTGCGCGTAATGTCATAGCTAGCCTGAGGAGCTGGCTGACCAAGTACTTCATTGACATCATCATCATCTATATTATTGCTATTTATATCAACAAGACCCCATGGCTTCGACCAATCTAACGTATTACTTGGTGCAATCGCAAAAGCCTTGGCAGGAACATCATAATTCAATTGCGTATTATTTTTTACGCTATAAGCACTGGCAGTAAAATTTGATACCAAAAAAATCACATCCCCTATCGGCGTGCTCGCAAGAAGAGGTACCATAGATACTTTATTTATTCTTTGTTTATAGTCTTTATTTTGACCAAATTCATACATTCCATAAACCGGCGTGAATTGCCCATAACCATCACTGCTCACATCAATATTAAGATGGACTAATGCCCCCGATGTCACATGGCTACTGTCTACAGGAGGCTGCGGTAAATTCGGACCTCCCGATTGTGCAATCATCATTAAAGAACGGCCATCAGGACTTATAGCTGGTGCAGTAAAGTATTGCGATAAAGGCTTACTAGCATCGGCAATATAAATAGGTGGAATTGTTGCAACATGCTCTAGGCTATCTTTCTTTGGATCAAATACAACAACATCACCACGTAATCTATTCGGTATAATCCCGTAAAACAAACCTGTAACAGAATTAAAAGCAAACCCCGCCTGGGCATCAATTACTCCCATATCTAAGGGGACAGAGCTTGGTATGGGTCCTCCTTCAGCTGTTACAACATCCTTTACGCTTACGGAGCTTGAATCAAATGTGGTCCAACTTCCTATCCCTTTACTCCCACCTGTAGTACTTGTAATTAGCAAAGAAGTGATTGGATCTTTTACAGGATCCGTTACCGATGTAGGGGGCTCATTGACCTTATTATTCTTTTCATTACTATTATTACAAGCACTTAAAATAAATATTACACTCAATAACCCAATAACTGATCGTTTCATAAATTAAATTCATCAAAAAGTAGTTAATATAGGTATAGCTTTGTTTTAATGGAATGTCTAACATGCTGGGCAGGATCATACTTTGTAAACATTTATAATTTATGATCTAATACTATAAATTTCATCGCTTTATATTCCTTACGTCCTTATTCTCCCATTTAGAACTTGTAAAAGGTAACCGCTCAACTATCAACCAACATCATAACCTTGTCGATGTGCTTTTTCCTTATTATTAGTGCTGTAACATCTGGATGTGAAGGATGGCAAGATATTGAAGTATATGCTGTAAGGGCTCGACTGCAGAAAGGGGTCCAGAAAGGGAGCAAATCTTGACATCAGATATCAAAGCACTTTCGAGTTTTTCAAATAGTAATTTAACCTTTTTATCTTCGATCATTAAGGCATTCATCCTACCCACCGTTTTAGATATTGCAGAATAATGCTGAACATTAAAAATATATTCTAACGCCTGCAAATTTAATCCCGTTAAATCTTGGCACAATTTAATAGCAAACCAACGGGGTAAATTTTTCTCTTTTCGCCCCTTTTTAACCGTTACGATACCTCCTATCTCAATACTAAAGTGTTTAGCTACGTAAGCAATTACATCATCTGCTGAGTAATTTTTAATAACAAGCTTACTTTCACTATTTGATGTTGCAATATAGTCTTTTATGTTTTCAATAAAGTCCTCACAGCCCAGAACCGACAATAACTTTTTAGCATTATAAAAAGCGCTTATTTCTTCACTGTTTTCAAATTCCACAAACTGCTTATAAGCTGCATATTGACGCTTTTTACCTTGCAGCGAAAATACAAAATCTCGAACGAGCCATTTAGGCGTCGCTCCCCTTTTAATGAACGCTGAATAGCTAGACCATTTATACTTAGCTAGGTCATCTACCAACGGGGTGCTCGTTTCAATTGGGTTACGATGAATATATCGACTAACATGTAATAAGTAGTTATCAGCATCCACCAACACAGCTTTATATCGCCCTCTAAACAGCGCACCATCTGTATTGTGTACTCTGTTAAAGTATTGAGTATAACGGCCATTAATATGCTTCATGGCTCTGCCTAAATTAGCATCGGGGGTTTTGATTAGCAGGTGATAATGATTGGTCATTAAACAATAAGAATGCACTTCAATATTAAAGCGAAGGCTTGCTTGCTCAATGCAATATAAAAAATACGTAAAGTCGTCATCGCTCAAAAAGGTATTTTCACGCCCTCTTCCACGATTCATAACATGATAAAACGCATTCTCATACTCTATTCGCAGCGGCCTAGACATAATGATAAAATCAATGAGCAATAAACTATAAATCGAGACCATTGATGTATGAAGTCAAGATTTGACCCCTTATTGTTTTTTGACCCCTTATTGTTTTTTTGCCTACAGTAAAACAGAACGCGACAACCCATTAACCAATCAGCAATTTAACTCTGAGTTTGATTTACCTTAGGTTGCAAACCTCGTACTGGATTATAAATGGAACGAAAATTGGCAAATTGGCGCGAAATGGCGTTTTCAAAGCGGGCGACGTTATACACAAGTGCAATCAACGACTCCCTACACTGAAACTAATAATCAACCACTCTTTTATATACCTCAATACGGCGAGTTTAATGCTGAGCAATGGGGAAGCTATCACAGGCTTGATCTTCGCGCAGACTATCAAACCCAAATATTTGGTCTCGAATCGACTATTTATATCGAAGTGCTTAACGTTTACGGCTCAAAAACGGTGCAAGAACTTGAGTACAACATAGATTACAGTGATTTTGAAAAAGACTATCAATTTCCTGATATGCCGCTGCCTTCAATAGGGATTACGTTAAACTTTTAAGCACATACAATGAAGGCCGGTTAGTAATAAACCGGCCCTTTCAAACATGAGGGTTCACTCAATTAAACAACCCCAAGAGCAACATCATTGTGGTCATTTGAGATCTATAGGGTCTGAGATCTAATGGGTGACCCCTTTGGTTTATACTTTTGGTTTCTCGGATTTGTTATTGAGCAGTGCATTGACAATGCCAAAATCTGGACTGACATTGGTACTAAACGATGCCTGAGGCGAAAGCCAATACGGAGTTAATGCAAGTTTAAAAAAACTAATCTATCTTCGTCAGCGAAACATAATTAACTCGCTTGATAAAGCGCATATTGAGTAAATCAGCCGAGTGAGCACTCATTGTTTTAGGAGCAATGTTATCAAAGCGAATCTTTATTTCATGTAAATCACTATCACTAGAAATAACTTGGCCATTATGTTGTTTTACATACTTTTCGACCATGAGGAGAGTCTCTGAAAATGCAATTTTGTATGATATTATTTGTAACGAGCCGCACAGCTGTTTAACGCCTCCATAAATACATTCTTGCTCAGTCTTGCTTTGTACCTTGCATGCGCTCAGTTGATAAGCAACGAATATAAATAATATACCTATTCTTATAGACATATTCTTACCTATAAAGTTAAATAGCTGATATTGGAAAAAGCTTCCAATATCAGCGATATACAGGGTTAAACTAAAGCGTTACTCTGGTGCAGAGTCATCAGATGTAGGCACAGAAATTGGGATTACAACCCTTCTGATAACAGCACTACCATCCCCTTTAATCCAAAGTATCACTTCATATTTTAGCGTCTCTAATGAAGCATTTTTGATACCTTTTAGTTTCACTTCAAAGGTAACTTCTTCTTCAGGTTTTACGTTTTCAATTAACACTGGTGTAATAGTCTCAATCCATTGTTCACCCGAGATAACCTCAATTGATAGGTCAATTTCTTTTAAAGCTTCATCAAGTGCTGAAGAGATGGCTTCTGAAATTTCATTACTATCAGAAGATAATAAGAAAGTTTGCCCGTTCGTTGCAGATACAATTGCCTCTAAATCGGTTGTTGCATCACTATCTGAACCACTTTGTAAACCAAATACTGTGACGCCTTCTCGTTGAAGCAAGCTAATCACTTCTGTCTTACCTGCTCCTGGGTAACTTCCATTTACATCAGAATCATGAAATGGTGCGTCAGTTGCTAATAAAATAACTTTTAATGCTCCTTCACGCCACCCTATGTTAGTCGGTGCAACATCACCAACTTCAGTATAACTACCATCGTTGTCTATATCTCTACCAGCTCCAGTTACAACTTGATATAACCCTTCGAGCTGTGATTCAGGTGAATCATAGCCAAAATAAGTCGATAAGCCATTAATGCCCTCTTTAGCGGCATCAACATCGGTTGTCACTGATTGAAGCAAATAAAATGCTTCATCACCTGAGCTCTCGTCACCGAATCCGTCGATCGGAAAATCTGAAAACGCAGACACACCAAAGGCAACGTTAATTCCACGACCTGATAAGTTTTCTAAAATATTATCTGCTTGCGCTTTTAAACTTGTTATGTCGTCATCATAACTACCACTAACATCAATTAAAAACATGATATCTAGCGCTGTAACGGTCGTTGCAGGTAACGTAAAGTTTAGTTGGGCAGTTTTATTAATGCCTTTAGGTAAGACTACAGGATCGGTAACTTCTAAAACAGAGTCAACTGTTAAATCAGCAGTTTGAATTGCAGAATTTAAGTTTAATAACTTAGTCGGAGTTGTTGTGCCCACTTCAATAGACTCATCGGAAAGTGAAAAGCTAGAGCCTGTAGCAATTAAAATATCACGTACTTCAGCTGCTTTTAATGTGCTATTTATTCCTTTAACTATCCCCGCAGAGCCAGTCACTAGAGGTGCTGAAAATGACGTACCAGATCCTGTATTACCATTACCCCAGCCAACATTTTGACCTGGTGCAGCAATATTGACCACTTCACCCATACGTGTAAAACTGGCTTCTTTATTATCGATATCGGTTGCAGCGACGATTAACGCATTTGTTTTCCACGCATCTTGACCTATATCATCTGCACTAACTAATAGTTGGTCATCATCTTTCTCACAGTTGTTGCCCGCTGAATATACGAGCAAAACGTCCTTTTCTTTTGCATATTCAACTACATTTGTTTGGTTTAACCGCCAATGCCTTCTGCTACTTAATCTTACTTCTGAGCTATCAGTGCATGTACTTGTATCACCCCAAGAGATATTTACAACATTTGCGCCATTATCAATAGTTGCTTTTACGCCAGCAATCAAGTCGGTTACGTAGGTTTTCACGCCAAGACCTAATGGGCAATCGAGTGCACTCAACACACCTTCACATCGCTTAGTATACACATCCGCATGAATAACATCCGTACTGTGGTTTACTCCATACAATGGTGCTTCTTCGCTGACATTATAACCAGCAGCAAAACTAGACACCCATAACCCATGAGCAATCTCTTCTTCAGTATCATCGCCATCAACTTCTGTAAATTGGCCGTCTAATTGAACCTTAATACGTGTTAAGCGAGATTCTGCAATACTGGTTTGCTCTGCACTAATGCCTGTATCAACAATCCCCACAGTCACAGGAGAAAGAGTGCGCCCTTCTAGCGATTGCCAGCCACTCTTTGCCGAAATCGCTTCTATCCAATAATCACCTGCGTAAAGCGGCTCATCAGCACTTGGCTCAACCATTCGCTGCACCAAAGATTTTTTATTTTGTTTTTCGCGCGTATAATTGCTGAGCATTTTAATATTTTGCGGCAGTACAATGCTATTAAACCCAGCGTGACGAATACCACCTACGCTGTTTAGTTTTTCAATTAAGCTAGTTTCAGATACCCCTTCTCTAACTCTTACTTGCAAAATCTTTAAAGAGTCGTCAAAACTTGCGACCGCCGCATCGTTGTTCGCAAGCTCTTCATAAATTGATTGTAACTGCAGTTGAGTCACATCATCATTTAAATGAATCAAAATTTCATTTAACGCAGCTTCCACGGTTTGCCCATCAATGACTACATCTTCACTGCCATTTGGCACGGACATAACCTCTGAAGCAACATTTTTTACATCAACAAATACATCTTTGGTCGCAGTTTGGCCATCGTTATCAGTTACGGTGAGTGAAAATGTTAAGGTGGTATCAAAATCCACCGCAGGAGCAGTAAACATTAGTGAGCTCTGCGTTAAGTTAGCTACTTCGACACTCTCTCCGTCAGTTTGTTGCCATGCATAAGAAACGATTGAACCATTTTCGTCTGCTGCGGTGCCAGTTAAAGTAACTGCCGTATTTTCGTTAGCCTCAACTCGCTCAGTTAGAGTCAGAGAAGGTTCAATGAGCACATTTTTAATGGTGATTGAAATTGTATCAGAGCCTGTTAGCCCTTCATTGTCTTTTGCCACTAATTCAAAAACAACAACTTGGTCTTCATCCACTTCGGGGGCAGTAAAGGCTGCTGTGCTGGTGTTAGCATCACTAAGCTCAACTTCTACACCTGACGTTTGTTGCCATTCATAGCTTACTACAGAACCTGTAGAGTCTTGAGCTGTTCCTTCAAGTGATATTAATTGGTTTTCGTTTACGTTAAGTTCAGCACTTACGCTAACAGTAGGAGGTGTATTAACCGCGTTTGCAGTGTCACTTGATGAATCACCACCGCATGCAGTTAGAATTGAACTAGCAATTAAGCATAGAGCAAAGCTTTTGACTTTTTTCACTGATTAAATCCTTTTAAATTATTTTAATGGCTTTCTCAGATCAAACATCCATTTATAATCAGAATTGGGTTTATTGACCCAAAGAAAACACTTTAGAATTTTTGATTCTAATCAAAACATAATGAAAGGCAACCATTAAAAATAACACAAACATCTTATTTTCTTGATATAGTACCGCTAATTAAAACATTAAAGACAGTACCCCAAGTCTTAACTAAATAAAATAATGCAACACACGTATCATGAATAATGTTGTATCGTTATTTTTTTGAGGGTGTAATTACATAATTTTGGAGAAATCCAGCGCAAGATTAGCCCAAAAAGCTGAACAAATTTTTTGGGGTAAAAACCACCGAGTAGCCAATAACCAGACGTTTTTAATATTAATAAAGTAATGTTGTTACTTTAAATGTAAATCCTTATAGCCGTTTCCTCGGTATAAAATAACTAAATGCGGTGGTCAGGTCTTGCATCTTGCCAAGACCAAACACCAATCTCACGTTTAACACTCTCCCCCGTCATCACGCCCTGAAATAAGCAACTGATGAGTAATATCGAGCATAGCAGGATTTTGTTCCCGACAAATCCTAAGCACCTACATCCATGTAAGCAATTAAATGAAAGCCGTGACTTCGCCATGGGTGAAAAGCGTAGTATATAACGGGAGACCATGTTGCTCGAACTGAGGGAGCGTGAAAGCCTGGGCCACCTTCGCGTTTGCTTTTGCGTTAACTGTATATAAATAGAAAGCCCCCATAACCTTAAAAAATTGTTAGTTTACATTACAAAAAAAAAGTGAGAATATCGAATTTCGGCATAGGTCAAAAAAGGAACAAGGAAAGTTATGAGTTCATCAAAAGAGATGAATGTTGTGAAAAAAGCAGGTATTGCCGGTAGAATTGCTTCAGTAGGCCATTTCGTATATCGCCAATTCATCGGTAATCATAAAGATGCAAATGAAGCATACACTAGAGTTTATCCTACCATAAAACTTACGATTCAAACTTATGGCCGCAGTTCAGTTGAATCTACCAATTTATTAAAAATACTAGCAAATCTTGCGCCAGCAGGTGCGATAAGAAGAAACTTTACCAAACGATACATAGATGACAGTGACGGTTGGTCAAAACTACCAAAAAATCCGAACGATATACCTTATGGTTATTGGTATTGATACTATGAAAAGCAATCTATTTTGGTATTTTTTTCTCCTATTGCTTTTACTTACCACAGGCTGTGACATCTATAACTCCTTTTTCAATATAAGCTTGCAAACAATTCAGCCAGTGTGGCTGAGTTATCTTACATTTACGTTTGATACTCTTACTATCGGCGCATGTTTAGGTATTATATATAAACGTTATATTTTGCATCATATCATTTGGTTACTCATTATATACGCTCAAATAATGACAGTACTTTTGACGCTTTATTATGAGTTTACTGCTGGAGGTTATACTACAAATGAAATGTTGTTATTTTCTAACATCATTTTTTTTGTTGCTTTGGTCTTCTTATATCCACTAATAAAATATTATCAATTAGTTAAAAAGCACTCAAAGCAATGCAATTCTGAACTAGGTGTACAAAGGTAGTGCGCTTTTCTATGACTGGAAACCGCGGTGCTATGTCTTGCATATTGCCAAGAGCAAACTCCAACTTCACGTTTAACCCCCCCTCCTCCGTCATCACGCCCTTAAAAAAAGCAATTGATGAGTAATGCATTTCATGGATGAAATGAAAGCCGTGACTTCGACATGGAGAAATGCGGAGGGTCAGGTCTTGTTTCTTGCAAAGACCAAACTCACGATTAACACCCTCCCCCCGTCATCACGCCCTGAAAATAAGCAATTGATGAGTAGTATTGCGCATGGATGCGCGATAAGGCGAAACTAAGCCATGGGTGAAAAGCGCTGCTTTGAACGAGAGGCCATGGATGGCCGAACTGGGGAGCGTACAGGGATGTGAAAGACGGCCTATCTTCGCCGCTTACGTTCACATCAATTCATTATTTGAAGGATTAAGCGTGATGCTCGGGGCGCCGTGGTTGACGAGTGACCGAAACGAAGTTTCGCAGCGCGAGGAAGTGGAAGCATGGATGCTGACAGGAATCCAGCTTCAGGGATGAATTGCTTGCAGCAGAATCAATTTGAAAATCGATCCCTCTTTGGTTGCCGCCAGCAATCTGGCAAAAGACCTTGAATAAGGTTTCTAATGTAGGTCGCGGATTTATCCCGACAAAATATAAAAAGTTAGCGAGTTATAAAGCTTCAAGTTAGCGAGCAATGAACATATAACCACACGCGCCAGCAAGCTTAGCGCCTACGGTAATACCTTTAACCTCGGTGCAGCGCGAAGCGCCTCTGAGTTCTCTGTGGTGAAATTCACTTCTCGCCCTAAATGACGACATACAATTTAAGCCACACCAGGTTTCTTGACCTTTGTATGCAAAACCAAGTGTTGCTACTTTTCAAACTCATCAATGATTTTGAAATATTTAATCCTCCCACGTTGCTTTTACCTAAAAAGTGGACTCAATTTAAAAGGTAATGAAACGACAATTAAAAGGATTTTGAAATGACTAAACTCATCATTATTATTGCTTGGTTACTTTTTTGTTCGCACGCTTACGCGACAAATATTTTTCAGCTGAACTCACAATCTAAAAATATAAACTTAACCGATATTCAACCAAACCACCCACAATGGAATGCCAGCTCAATTTATATCGCCGGTGATGTTGTGACTCACAACAACAGCTTATTTATTGCCGCTTTTTGGGTTAAAGGCATTGAACCGATAGAAAACCAACCCCATTGGGATGGTTGGATTTGGCTGCAAAATACCATGATAGAAAAGTGGCAAGCAAACAAAGTGTATCAAGGAGGTAACCTTGTAAAACATGGACCCGACTATTACCTTGCCCGCTATTGGAATGAGAATAACGAACCTAAACCTCACAGTAGCTGGCAACGTATTAAAGATTTATTTTATCTAACCCCAGAACTACCACCTGAACACCCTGACGACTATAAAACGTTGGACGGGGTTGATCAAAATGACAACGGTATCCGCGACGATTATGAGCGCTATGTGTATGAAAAGTTTAATTCTCCACAGCTCATCACCTTTAGTTTAAGTGCCGCTTCAACATTACAACTGGTTATTGATATTAAGCAAGGCCGTATCCCAAATTTAGATACTGAGATTGGTAAGCAGATTATTTTGGATTTTATAAATATTAGTATGTGTACAAGACAACTTCAAACTAAGCACCCACATTTTAGAAACCCAAAACTTATGTACTTCAATACAATAGACAGAGCCTACGCAAACCGTAAAAGCCAAAATAAAATTAGTGACTATATTGCTTGGGATGACGATTTTCATTATGCAGCAGATAAAAACTGTAACCCCTTAGAAGGAGCAATCAAATGATTAAATATCTAATAGTATTTGCTTTAATTCTCACTAATTATGCTTCTGCAAGTTATCAACCTTTAGATAGGTACTGTACCAAACAAATTGATCAACTAAGATTATTTTATATAAATGGTATGTTTACAACAGAAGATGATTTTCGTGAAAATTTGTTTTGGTTAGATAATTTTCAAGATATTAAATTAGGTAACTACCTTAAAGGTAGAAAGCCAACGGGCAGCTATAACAAAGATGAAGACCTTCATATGCAAATATATGAAGTAGCAAAACAAAAATATGGCGATTTATCCCCTTTTTCATGAATGCGGAGGGTCAGGTCTTGCATCTTGCCAAGATCAAACACCAACCTCACGTTTAACACCCTTCCCCCATCATCTCGCCCTGAAAATAAGCAATTGATGAGTAATTCATTTCATGGATGAAATAAGAGCCGTGACTTCGCCATGGATGGCGATTACACGGCGCTTACGTTGACATCAATTGTGGTTTGAAGGAAATTGCGTGATGCTCGGGTGCGCTGGGAGAGTCCAGAGAGGGGTCAACGGCAGCCCTCTTTGGCTGCTGTCGCCAGCGCGACAAAACCTTGAATAAGGCTTCTAATGTAGGCCGAGGATTTATCCAGACTAAAATTAGCAGTAAGAACCATCAGCCAAGGTGATACAACTTTTTGGGCTAAAGCCCAACCTACAAACCCACGCGCCTGCAAGCTCAGCGCCTACAACAATATTTAACCTCGGTGCAACGGACCGCCTCTGTGATCTCTGTGGTGCAATTCACTTACCGCCCTAAAGAGCAACCTACAAACAATACATATTTACGCGCTTGGGAGATGGTAATGATATTGGAGAATCGTTGGGTTTCGTTGCACTCAACCCAACCTACGTTCATATAATTTATGACTTATCACCATGCACAAAAAAGCCGTTGCATTGCTGCAACGGCTTTTTAAATTTTACAAATTCCCAACTTTTAAATGGAAATTCTAAAAATTATTAATCACGATATGTCTCTACCGCTGGGCATGAACACACTAGGTTACGGTCGCCGTATACGTCATCGATACGCGTTACTGTAGGCCAGAACTTGTCTTTTGCTACGCTCGGTACTGGGAATGCTGCGTAGAAACGGTCGTATGCACGATCCCACTCATTACCTAGTACGTCAGCTTGTGTATGCGGTGCAAACACTAGCGGGTTGTTTTCGATAGACCATTCGCCTGACGTTACTTTTTCGATTTCGCCTTTGATTGACACCATCGCTTCGATGAAACGGTCGATCTCAACTTTAGACTCAGACTCAGTTGGCTCAACCATTAATGTGCCTGCTACTGGGAACGACATGGTTGGTGAGTGGAAACCGTAATCTTGTAAGCGCTTAGCCACGTCCATTTCAGTGATGCCTGAGGCTTCTTTAAGTGGGCGTAAGTCAACAATACACTCATGCGCAACACGGTTGTTGCGGCCACGGTATAAAATTGGGAAGTGCTGGCTTAACTCATGCGTTAAATAGTTTGCACTTACAATCGCCATTTCAGTGGCTTGTTTAAGGCCTTCGCTACCCATCATGGCAATGTAAGCCCATGAGATTGGTAGAATCGCTGCTGAGCCATAAGGCGCCGCAGATACTGCACCGTTACCAATTTTAGTACCCGGTACGTTGATGATGCTATGGTTAGGCATAAACTCAGCAAGGTGTGATTTAACACCGATTGGACCAACACCTGGGCCACCGCCACCGTGCGGAATACAGAACGTTTTGTGTAAGTTTAAGTGTGATACGTCTGAGCCGATAGAACCTGGGCTAGTTACACCTACTTGGGCGTTCATGTTCGCGCCGTCCATGTAAACTTGGCCGCCGTGCTCGTGCACGATGTCGCAAATTTCGCGGATTGTTTCTTCGTATACACCGTGCGTAGACGGGTATGTGATCATGATGCATGATAGGTTTTCTGATACTTCTTCAGCTTTCGCTTTAAGGTCAGCCATATCAACGTTACCGTTTTTGTCACAATCAACAACTACGATTTTCATGCTCGCCATTTGTGCTGATGCCGGGTTAGTACCGTGCGCTGAACTTGGGATCAAACAAATGTTACGGTGTGCATCGCCACGTGACTCGTGGTATTTACGAATTGCGATTAAGCCTGCGTATTCACCTTGTGCGCCAGAGTTTGGCTGTAGTGATACGGCGTCGTAACCGGTAATGTTAACCAACCAATCATGTAGTTCGTTAATCATGATTTGGTAACCTTCTGCTTGGTCTAGCGGGCAGAATGGGTGAAGGTTAGCAAACTCAGGCCACGTGATTGGGATCATCTCAGCTGTCGCGTTTAGTTTCATAGTACATGAACCTAACGAAATCATTGAGTGGTTAAGCGCTAAATCTTTGTTTTCAAGACGCTTGATATAACGCAGCATCTCAGTTTCGCTGTGGTACGAGTTGAAGTTCGGGTGCGTTAGCACTTCGTCATCACGTACTAGGCTTGCAGGAATAGACTCGCTACCGTTTGCTTCAATGTCAGCGGCAATTGCATCAACACTTAAACCATGGCCTTCACCTAATACGATGTCGAATAGTTCAGCTACATCTGCGCGGGTTGTGGTTTCTGATACTGCAATTGAGTATTCGCCGTCATGGTTAGTTGCAAAGTTAACGCCATTTGCAATTGCACGTGCTACTACGTCGTCTTTGTTGTCGCTAACTACAGTTAGGGTATCAAACCATGTGCTGTGCTTCAGGTTTACGCCTTTAGCTTGTAGACCAGCAGCTAAAATATCAGCAAAGCGATGAATACGCTGTGCGATTGTTTTTAAGCCTTGTGGGCCATGGTACACCGCGTAAAACGCTGCCATATTGGCAAGTAATACTTGCGCTGTACAAATGTTTGAGTTGGCTTTGTCGCGGCGAATGTGTTGCTCGCGCGTTTGCATTGCCATACGTAGCGCATCGTTACCTAAACGGTCTTTAGATACACCAATGATACGACCTGGTAATGAGCGCTTGTACGAATCACGTGTTGCAAAGAATGCAGCATGAGGACCGCCGTAACCCATTGGTACACCAAAACGCTGTGCAGAACCAAGTACTACGTCTGCGCCTAGTTTGCCCGGTGCTTTTAATAGTAATAAGCTCATGATGTCGGCTGCAACACAGGCAATCGCTTTTTTGCTTTGTACGCCAGCAATTAAATCTGTGATGTCGACCACTTCACCTGATGTTGACGGGTATTGGAATAACGCACCAAAAATCTCGTGATTCACTGCATCAGCCGCAGGACCTACCACAACTTCAAAACCAAACTGATCGGCACGTGTTGCTACAACGTCGATTGTTTGTGTGTGTACGTCATCAGCAATAAAGAAGATATTCGCTTTTTTAGCTTTAGATACACGCTTTGCAAGGCCCATTGCCTCTGCAGCAGCGGTTGATTCATCAAGTAATGATGCACTTGCTAAATCAAGACCTGTAAGGTCTAAGGTCATAGTTTGGAAGTTAAGTAATGACTCTAAACGCCCTTGAGCAATCTCTGGTTGGTATGGAGTGTACGCTGTGTACCAGCCTGGGTTCTCAAGTACGTTACGTAAAATTACATGTGGTACATGAGTTGGGTGGTAGCCTTGACCAATATAAGATTTGAACACTTTATTTTTGCTGGCTACTGATTTTAAGTAGCTTAGTGTTTCAACTTCAGTGCGGCTTTCGCCGATTGTTAGGCCTTCTTCTAAGCGGATGCTTGCAGGTACAGTTTGACCGATCAGCTCTTCAACACTCGATACTCCAAGAGCACTTAGCATATCGCTTACTTGTGCTGGGCTTGGCCCAATATGGCGGCGAATAAAATCTTGCGTTTGCTCTAATTGTTCAAGAGATTTGGCGTTTGACATTTGTCCAGATTCCTATGATCCAAAAAATAAATGGTTATCACTAATGGGTAACTAGCAATAACTTAAAAGCTTTTTGATTTAGTGACTTACAATGTATGGAAAGGTAAGCGGTAAAATCATAAAAGCCCCGTAAGTACTGTGTATGACGGGGCTTTTAGTACGGCGAAAACTAATGATTAGTCTTCGTCGATAGTGTTTGCATAGCCTTCAGCGTCAAGCAAGTTTTCAAGCTCAGACTCGTCAGATGCTTTAATGCGGAATAACCAACCGTCGCCGTAAGCGTCGTTGTTTACAGTTTCTGGTGCATCTTCAAGATCTTCATTGATTTCAATGATTTCGCCACCGATTGGTGCGTAGATGTCTGATGCTGCTTTAACAGACTCTGCAACTGCACAATCTTCGCCAGCGTCTACTTCGTCGCCTACTTCTGGTAATTCAACAAATACCATGTCGCCAAGAAGCTCTTGTGCATGCTCAGAAATACCTACAGTGAAAGTACCGTCACCTTCGTTGCGAACCCACTCGTGTGAAGAGGCATACTTTAACTCGCTAGGGATATTGCTCATGTGTTTGTTCCTTTGGTTTATATTGGGTGATAACACCAAATTTTAATTAATACTTTAAAGTACAGACTTACCGTTACGTACAAAGCTTGGTTTAACTACTTTTACGTTTACTAATTTTTTACGCATTTCTACTTGAGCTGTCTCGCCAGTTGAACGTGGTACACGTGCAAGGGCAACACTAAAGCCAAGAGTAGGTGAGAAAGTACCAGAGGTAATAACGCCTTCGCCACCTTCAACGATTACTTTTGAACCGCTACGCAACACGCCTTTTTCTTCAAGCACTAGGCCAACTAGTTTGTCAGTGCTTTTTTCTGCGCGTTGCTTAACTAATACATCACGACCGATAAAGTCACGATCTTCAGGCTCCCACGCAATGGTCCACGCCATGTTTGCTGCAAGTGGTGAAACGCTTTCGTCCATATCTAGGCCGTAAAGGTTCATACCTGCTTCTAAACGTAGTGTGTCACGTGCGCCAAGGCCTGCTGGTTTAACACCTGCATCTAGCAGTTGTTGCCAAAGATCAGCAGCTTGATCGTTCGGTACTACAATTTCATAACCGTCTTCGCCAGTATAGCCTGTTGTCGCAATAAATAAATCACCAACTTGAACACCAAAGAATGGCTTCATACCTTCAACAGCAGCTTGTTGATCAGCTGTTAAAAGTGTGGCTGTTTTTGCTTTAGCATTAGGGCCTTGTACTGCAATCATTGCAAACTCAGGGCGCTCAGTCACTTCAACGGCAAAATCGGCTGATACTTTAGCCATATGTGCTAAATCTTTTTCGCGAGTTGCTGAGTTAACAACTAAACGGTATTGCGTTTCAGAGAAGAAGTAGATGATAAGGTCGTCGATTACGCCGCCTTGTTCGTTAAGCATACCTGTGTATAAAGCTTTACCTGGAACAGTTAACTTAGCCACGTCGTTAGCAACTAGTTTGCGTAAGAATGCTTGTGCTTGCTCGCCTTTAACATCCACAATCGTCATGTGCGATACGTCAAACATGCCAGCATCGGTGCGCACTGCGTTGTGCTCTTCGATTTGTGAACCATAGTTGATTGGCATTTCCCAGCCGTGGAAATCAACCATTTTAGCGTTAGCTTCAAGGTGCTTTGCATGTAAAACTGTTTTAGAAGTCATAATATTCCTTCACTTTATAATTAACCCAATGTTGGGCGTGGCCTCAATCTAATGAGGGGGAATAACATGGGCGGCGATTATACATAAGTTGTACTGCACTGACACCCAAATTGCGATTTGTTACTACAAACACGGCTCAAAAACCGAGTTTTAAAAACTAGTTAAGCAACCTCAGGCAGAGTTAAATCAAACCCGCGTTGCTGTAATGTTGCTTGCCATTTTGCAAGCGCTGGGGTTTTAGCCACCAGCTGAAAATATTGCTGAGATTGTTTATCGATGGCGGTAATAAATACCTCGCCACTTTGTGCCCCATAACAGCTTGTCGCGTTAGATAAGCGTAAACCAGGGGTAAGTTTAAAAGCGTCAATCAATGTATCAAACGCTTGCTCACCGCATAGGGTTAATACAGCTAAATCACTGCGTACAACAAATTCAATATCGTAACGTAGCTGTTGCTCACAAATAAGCGACTGAAGTTGCGCGCTGGCATCGCTATGCAAAACAAATCTAAAGGCGGTCTCACTAAAGTAATACAAAGCAAAACTATAGGTGCTATTTAAGTCACCGTCTAACGTACCTTTTAGGCCCAAGCCGCTGGCAGTTAGTTTATTTAAATCTAACCCTAAAATAGCCGTTAAAAATGGGATTGCTTCAGTGCCGCTAAAATCAATGACCACACTATTACTATCGGCCTGTAGCATATTGCTCTGCGGCGCTTCGAGTTGGCTGTGACGAGCAAACATTATTGGAGTAAAAGTCATTGTAGACACCTATCAATCTATAGTTTAGAAAGTATATTGTGGGAGCTGGTGAACAACAAATTGTAATTTCTTATCAATTGATAAATAATAATTATGTATTTAACCTTATAAATTGAATTTTTTTATATGAAGAATATTTCAACAGACGGATTACGCACTTTAATTACCGTGGTCGAAGTAGGTGGATTCGCCAAAGCGGGCGAATTATTAGGGCTTTCTCAACCCGCTGTGAGCTTACAAATTAAACGCCTCGAGGACATGCTCGGCCATAAGCTATTTAAAAAGCAAGGTCAGCGCCAAGTGCTTAACCAGTATGGTGAACTATTATTGCCGATGGCAAAACACATGCTATTGCAAAACGACAGTATCTTACAGTTGTTTACCAAAGAAAACGTTACTGGCAAAGTCAGATTAGGTATTCCCAGCGAATTTGCTGCGCGTATATTGCCCTCTATCATTGGTGATTTTATTGCGCTATATCCCGATGTATCGTTAGAGGTTAAATCACGGTTAAGCAAACATTTACTCTCCGTGTCGCGAGAGGATCAATTTGATTTAGTGTTGGCATTAAATGAAGATTTAAACTCTGAAAAGTTCCCCGTTTTTATGCAAGACCAACTTGTGTGGGTTGGCGATTTATCATTAGTGCAAAACGAAGTAGTGACATTAGTAACCGCGCCAGAAGGCTGTATCTATCGCCGCCGCGCCATTGAAGCCTTAAAACAAGCTGGTATAAATTACCGCATTGCCTACAGTAATGCCGATTTAACAGGCCTAACAGCGGCATTAAAAGAAGGGCTTGGCATTACCGTACTGGCAAAAAGTACGGTACCAAATGAGCTTAACTATCAATTACAAACAAAACACCTACCTGAACTTGGGCAAATTGGTATTAGCTTAATTAAACGCGCTGATCAGCCTGATAACGCGGCCGATAAACTCGCCGAGTTTATTGCGCTGCGTTTAACTTAGGGTTATTTACTCGCCTTACATACACTCAAATCATTTGTTTCCATTATCCAAACGGGCGTTTCTTGAGCGCCATGTACAATAAACAACCAGTTAACGCTATCATTATCACAAATAGGATTGATTCGTATTATTTTACATGTTTAAATTGCGCCAGTTTAAATTAGAATCAAAATCGAACCCAAATAGGAAGCACAATGACACCTAAGTTTATTGTTTCAACACTTTCGACGGCTATCGCTTTATCATTAAGTGCCAATGCGTTTGCAAAAGATGCAACTAATGAAGAAAAAAACTTTGAGCAAATTACCGTAATTGGCTCACAAGCGGCCATTAATGACATTCCTGGCTCAGCTACTTTTATTAGTGACGAAGAACTAGAGAAATTTGAATACACAGATATTTCACGTGTATTAAGTTCTGTACCGGGTGTGTATGTTCAAGAAGAAGATGGCTATGGCCTTCGCCCTAATATTGGTATGCGCGGTACAGGTACTGGTCGTAATGATAAAATCTCAGTAATGGAAGATGGTGTGCTTGCAGCGCCAGCTCCTTACTCAGCACCTTCGGCATACTACTTCCCAACAATGGGTCGTATGGAATCAGTTGAAATTTTAAAAGGCGCGGCATCGGTTAAGTATGGCCCACGTACAACAGGTGGTGTATTAAACTTAGTATCGCGTAGCTTACCTACTGAAGGCTCAACAGGCTTAGTTAATGCTGAACTTGGTTCAGACGGTTTTTATAAAGGCCACGCTTACTTTGGTAAAAAGAAAAACAATGCCGCAGGTTTAGTTGAAGTATTTACTTACGGCGCTGATGGCTTTAAAGACTTACCTGTAGGCAGCGACAATACCGGTTTTGAAAAAAACGACTTATTAGTAAAGTTTGGTTTTGACTTTGGTGAAAACGAAGCACATAACCTTGAAATGAAAGTTAAATACTCAGACGAAACATCTGATGAAACTTACATGGGTTTAACACAAGCTGATTACGATGAATCTCCATATCGTCGTTATGCGGCTTCGCAAAATGATGTAATGAACACACAGCACAACGCATATCAATTAAACTATGCATACCGTTTTGGTGATGGCTATGAGTTTCTTGCAACAGCATATTTAAACGACTTTCATCGTAACTGGTACAAAGCAAGCAAAGTAAGCGAAAGCTACTTACAACAGTACAGCGAGTTTGAAGCAAACCCAACAAGCGAAGGTATTGAAGGTATTGGTATTAAAGCCAATAACCGCGACTACCAAGCAAAAGGTATTCAGTCTGAGCTGCACATTCCAGCTGGCAACCACTACCTAACGGTTGGTGTACGCTACCATGAAGACGAAATGGACCGTTTCCAGTGGGAAGACAAGTACACGCTTAACCAAGATCTATCTATGACCCTGACAAGCAAAGGCTTACCAGGTTCTAACAGCAACCGTATTGATAGCGCTGAAGCAACAACGTTATTTGTTCATGACGAATGGACTATGGATGCATTAATGGTTAGTGCAGGCCTTCGCTATGAGGATATCACTATTAACCGCCAAGAATGGGAAAAAACAGATCCAAAGCGTGAAGGTGCTCTTAAAAAAGACATCTCTAACGATACGCAAATCTTAATCCCGTCACTCGGTGCAACTTATACTGTAAACGATAGCCTAACGCTACTTGCCGGTATTCAACAAGGTTATGCACCTGCAGCCCCTGGTAATGCCGATCAAGAAGAAGAAGAAAGCTTAAATATTGAGTTTGGTGGTCGTTATAACGTCGCGGGCTTTGACGGTGAAGTTATTGCATTCTTCTCTGATTACGACAACATGCACGGTAACTGTACGGCGTCTGTGGGTTGTAACGATGATAACATTGGCGATCAATACAACTACGGTGAAGTAGAAGTATCAGGTTTTGAATTCTCTGCTGGTCGCGTTTTCGCTACTAACAGTGCGTCATTCCCAGTGCGTTTGACTTACACATACACTGACTCTCAATTTAAAAATGAATTTGAGTCAGACATTTGGGGGTCTGTAAGTAAAGGCGACGCTATGCCTTACGTTCCTGAAAACCAACTTGCCTTATCTATGGGTGCGCAGCTTTCAAGCTTCGTGTTTGACACGCAAGTTCGTTACGTATCAGATGCTCACGCTGACTTATCTACAGATGGCCTTAATGCTATCGACAGTCGCGTAGTGTGGGATTTAGCCGCTAAATACTTAATTGATGACTATCAAAAAGTATACCTAACAGTGGATAACCTGTTTGATAAAACCTACGTTGCTAACCGCGCAAATGGCGGTATTCAACCTGGTAAACCTCGTACCCTACAACTAGGTTACAGCTACGCTTTCTAGACTAAAGGCTAAAGGCTAAAGGCTAAAGGCTAAAGGCTAAAGGCTAAAAATTATAAAAACCGTGTTTGTTAATTCAAACACGGTTTTTTTATAGATCATGAGTTATTAAAGGCTTAGATTAAAGCCACCTGCAACTTCAATCTCCATTACTGTTTCGGCTAAAGCCTAAACGCCAGAGCTGTGGTTTTACTTGCCTATCGCTTGGCTGGCAAACAAGTTTTTTATTGGTCCTAAGTTATCAACCATACTTAATCCGAGCCCTCGAACTAATTTTTTCAACGGGTGTGCCCCTTCAAACAGTTCTTTTAAACCTTGCATCATGGCAATGTGCTTTTGTGCATCAAGCTTACGGGTGCGCTCATAATCACGCAATGTGCGCTCATCGGCAAACCCATTAGACTCATTGCTTAACAACTCAATTAAATAAGCGGCATCTTTAAGGCCTAAGTTCATGCCAAGGCCTGCTAATGGGTGTATGGTGTGGGCAGCATCACCAATCAATACCACTTTGCCTGTAACCCACTGCTGTGCGTAACGCATTTTAAGTGGAAATGCGACTCGCTGGCTTTGCACTTCACATAAACCGCATTGTCCATCGAGCGCAGCCATCACTGCTTTATTAAAGTCATTATCAGATAAAGTTAACAATGTGTCGCAATGTGCGGGGCTGGTTGACCATACAATAGAGTGAGTGTTGGCCTCTGGTAAAGGTAAAAAGGCCAATGGCCCAGTAGGTAAAAACACTTGGCGCGCGGTATTGTCATGTGGCTGTGCCGTTTTCACCGTGGCAACAAGCGCATTATGATCATAGTCTTTAAACGTGATTGGTAAATTAAACTGTTTACGAATGGCTGAATTTGCGCCATCAGCTGCCACTAAAAGCTTAGCGATTATGGGTTCACCTGATTCAAGAGTAACAAATACATCGTTATCACTTTGGTGGATTTGCTGGTACCGCGTATCAAATAATAATGTTGCTTGGCTTTGCTGTTCTAACTCATTAATTAAAGCATAACGGATAATGTCGTTTTCAACGATATGGCCTAGTTGAGGTAAATCAAGCTCGTCGCTATTAAATGCGATTTTACCAAAGCTATCTTGGTCGCGAACATCCATGTGTGTATACGCTCGCGCGCGTTGAGCAACAATTTCTGGCCACACATTTAGGGATTCAAATAATGCCTGACTTGCAAGGCTAAGTGCACTTACGCGTAACCCAAAGTCTTCACCTGGAAGGGCCTGTTTAGCTGCTGCATCAACAACAACAACGCTAATATTCGCTTTAGCTAAACCCAGTGCCAGCGTCAATCCTACGCAACCACCACCCACTATGCACACTTGTGCTTGCTTCATAGTCGTTTACCTTGTGTTACTTGTCCCATTAACTGCTTTGCTAGTGGTGTTTTTAATGATGAACATAAATCCATGGTGAATAAGCCACAACTTCGGCCAAATGCAAGAATTCGAGATTTATTTGAAAATAACCTGACCAACCCGTCTGTAAGCGTCATGACGGTATTAATATCGTTGCAGCGTTGCTTGGCATACTCACTCACAAATGAGTAACTGCCCATTGCATGCTCGCTACTGGCAAGTTCACATAATAGCTGTACATCCCGCAGTCCTAAATTAAAGCCCTGCCCTGCTATTGGGTGAATGGCGTGTCCTGCATTGCCAATTAATACTGTACGATGGCTAAAAAGAGAATCTGCACGTCCATAAACTAGCGGGTAACTAGCTCGCACGCCAACTTTAGTAAATTGCCCTGCGCGATAGCCAAAATCATTTTGCAGCGCACTGGTAAATGCATCGTCATCAAGCGCCATATGATGCTTTATTTGCTCAGGTTCCATACACCAGACTAACGAGTAACGGTTATTACTCATCGGCAGTAATGCCATAGGTCCGTGCTCAGTGAAGCGTTCAAACGCGTGATTGTGGTGACCACCAGCCACCTCAATGTTCGCAATGATCGCACCTTGTGAATATGCTTTAGTGTTAAAGTTTATATTGGCTAACTGACGTGTTGGTGACTGTGCACCGTCTGCAATGATCACAAGTTTTGCGTTTAGCTCAGCTCCGGACTCGAGTATTAACTGTGCTGAGTCTACTTGATAATTTAAGCTTGCAACGGTATCAGGACAAAACACTTTAACTGGGGTATTCATTAATTGACTATGTAAAGAGCGCCCAAACGGGTTAACCTCAACCACATAACCTAAAGCATTTTGTGCAAATTCATTGCAATCAATATGCGTTTTTCCAAAATGGCCGCGATCTGACACACTAACTTGTTTAATTGCAGCTGCAAACGAAGCTTGTGGGTCAAATATATTGGCAGTTTGTAAAAATTGCACCGACTGCTGGGCAAGTGCAATACTGCGATCATCAAAACTAGGGTGATAGTCACCACTGGGTTGATTGGCTTCAATAACCGCGATGGTTAAATCGGGTGCATAACTTGCAAGGCTTAACGCACAACTTGCCCCTGCTAAGCCGCCACCGATAATTACAACATCAAACTGTTCTGCCACGCTTTACTCCTAGCACTTAGTTAGCCTTTGAGCTCATAAGCGCTTCAATTTCACTGATAGTCTTAGGTACATTAGCAGTTAAGTTTTCATAGCCATGCTCTGTAACTAACAGGTTATCTTCAATACGAATACCAATACCTTTAAATTGCTCTGGTGCTTTAGCATCAAGGCTAATATAAAGCCCAGGTTCAATAGTCAGAACCATGCCTGGCTCAAATGAGCGCTCTTTTTCATCTTGCTTATAGTCACCCACATCGTGAACATCTAAACCAAGCCAATGACCAAGACCATGCATATAAAATGCCTTGCACGCTTGGCTTGCCAAAAGCTCTTGTAACTCACCTTGCAGAATACCTAAATCAATTAAGCCTTGAGTAAGTACGGTCATTGCGCATTTATTTGCTTTTGAAAGGCAACCACCCGGTTTAACCTCGGTAAATGCAGCTTCTTGGGCAGCTAATACGATATTATAAAGCTGGGCCTGAGGTTCACTGAATTGACCACTTACAGGGAATGTACGTGTTATATCAGCGGCGTAGCCTTGCAGCTCACAACCCGAATCAATAAGCACTAAGTCACCATCGTTAATTACATCGCTGTTATCGGTGTAGTGCAAAATGTTAGCATTATCGCCACTACCAACAATAGTACCGTAGGCTGGATGGCGCGCACCATTCATCGCATAATGGTGATGTAGCTCAGCTTCAAGTTGATATTCAGTAACGCCTGGTTTAGCAAACTGCATAGCGCGAATATGACCGGCGGCACTAATTTCACATGCACTGCGCATAATATTGATTTCAGCGTGGGATTTAAACAAACGCATTTCATGGATCAAAGCACTGATATCTTTGATCGTTGTGGGTGCTTTAAATGAACGGTTACTTCGCAGTGTGCCTAATAATGACCATACTTTGTCATCGAAGCTAGGGTAAGTGCCTTGTGCATAAAATAAAATCTGCTGGCCGTTCACCAAATTCAATAATTGTTCAGTTAGCTCACTGAGTGCACATGTTTGGTCGAATAAGTATTCTGCTTTCGCTTTTTCAAAGCCAATACGGCGGCCATGCCATATTTCTGCGAGCTTATCTTTGTTTAAACAAAACAGTGTACAGGGCGTTTCACTGCCAGGGTTAAGTACCAAAACAGCATCAGGTTCATTAAACCCTGTTAAATAGAAAAAGTCGCTATCTTGGCGAAAAGCATAGTCAGTATCTCGGCTTCGTGTGACCTCACTGGCGGCAGGAATAATCGCCACACTGTTTGGTTCCATCATCGCGAGTAACCTCTCGCGACGAGCTTTAAACTCAGCTTTATCAATACACACTGTTGGCATAGTTATCCCTGTTTTACTGTTTAGTGAAGTGTTTTTTTCGTGTCCGTCACTTGCTCTTTACCAAGTTCAGCAAAACATAACAATGCTGACACTCGCACGTACTCAATCACTTCGTGAAGTGCTTGAGCGTCCTCTTCTGTTTCATCAAACATAGTGTCTAGGCGAGTAATTTCACTAAAATCGCTAATAACCTCTTTAACATCAGCTGATAGCTTGCCATAGTCTTTTTGCTTTAAGCCAAAGCCCAACATAAAACCAGCAATCCACGACACTAAGCCATTTGCTTGATCAATCAGGGTTTCATCTTCACTTGGTAAAAAGAGGTCAAACTGAAACTCTTCATCGCTAAAACTATCGACGACTTGCTTATAAATAGTGGCAAAAAAGGTTTTTAGATCATTACTAAATGATTGACCATCATTGAACACGTCACTCAATAAGGCTAGGTATTCTTTTGCCTCTATGCTCAATCCACATGCAAGTAAACCACTGATCACGCCGTGGGCTTCAGCTGGGGCAACAAATATCTCGTTTTTTTCAAGTAATAATTGGGCTTGTTGGTAATCAGGTAGTTCGCTCATGATGGACTCTTCACTGTGTTAGTTAAGCTAATGCTACCACTCGATAAATAGCAACTCCAATAAAATGTATGATTAGGATCAAGCTACTTGTTTAACGCGAAGCTTAGTGGTCAAAATGCGAACCTAAAAGTAAATACTTGGTTACCAGTGATGGAAAACCGTGCAAACAGTAGATTTATTTTGATTTTGGGTTTAAGGATTGGATTATGTCTTATATACTGAAGTTGTTCCCTGAGGTGCTGGAGCTTGGTTAAGTCCCTGAGCCGATAAATTTTATGTTAGGGTTTCTGTTCGTCTACTATTGTGCAAGCTCGGCATGTACCGAGAAGCCTACGGTAAACCGCAGATTCCCGCCCTGAGACCTTATGGTTTCAGGACTAATACCGAGTACCGCATTCTTGGGGAACACTTCTACTTTTCTAAAGCGTTATTTCACTTCTCAATGACCTTGAACCTGCCCTGTTACATTGAAAACCCAAAGTACCATCAAGACAAAATATGACATTGGACTACTGTAAATCGGTTATCAAACCTAGAGAATATCTCGAAGCATTTAGCTATTGTTTATTAAAGTCGTATCACTGCTGCATACTTGTAGAGTTATTTATCAAAGCGAATATAGTAACTGACATTACTTACCATCATTATTTTAAATTTCAGAAAACGAGACTTAGTAGTAGAGTTTAAGAATACATCTTAAATGATAGCGATAATTTTGTGTAAGGGTTGTATAAATTTGTAAGCCAAAATTGAGTATTACGGCTACAGGGTGTAACCGTAATAAGATAATTGCGTTAAAATGTGAGCAAAAGCTACCTTATAGGTGCGAAGAGCTACCAGCAGTCTCGTTAAATGATAAACCAGAAACTATACCACTTGAATTAAAACGAATAGTTACATTTTTAGATTCATTTTGAGAGCCGCCAACATGGCCTGCATAAGGTACGTAAGACATACCACCGCCTTGGCCTTCACTGTAGCTGTATGTCCAAACGACTTCATCGTTACCAATATCGTTAACGCCCATAGGGTCGCCGATAGCTTCTCTTACTTGTTCTTGTGTTGTTTCGCCTTTCTTAAAGCCTTTGACAACTTCCATATCAAAGTCGCGACCTTGAGATGTACTATTACAAGCAGTTAAAACAAACATCATGGCAAATGCTACTAGTATTTTTTTCATTTTATATCCTTAATAAATTTTAATGTATCCATTCCAACGCAATTAAGCGGGTTGAATTATGAACAATAAGAATAAAAAATCAACCCTTTTTTGGGTTCAAATTAATAAATAAAAAAAATAAAATATCAATATCCTATAAAACAAAATAAAGAAATACAAAAGCCAAATTTAACA
>NZ_PYHV01000020.1:0-123434 GCF_004766475.1 Pseudoalteromonas sp. KS88 | reverse complement strand
TATAAGAGACAGCTTGTGGGTTGTGTGCTCTATCTACTCCTAATGTGGCTTGTTTACGCAAAGATTGTTCGTTTTGAGGGTACGCTGGACTGCCAATTAATTGATTAAGCTTTATATTATAATGTATAGCACTATCACGACTAAATTGACGCGGACGATGTTTTGCCAGCTGTAAAAATAGTTTTAAACTCGATGCAGAGAGTTTTGGCTTGCCAGAACTCGACATAATGGAGGTTAAACTTAGAACCTTCTTTTTATTTTTTGCGGCAATCAATTGCGCAATCATTCCTCCCATTGATGCACCCACTAAATGTGCTTTTTTGATTTTTAATGCGGCCATTAATTCTAATACATCATTTGCCATATCATCTAACGTATATGGAATATGGGTTTTAATAGGCAAACGTTTACTTAGCCAGATTTTAAATAGGTTAGGGCTACCAAATTGATCAAGTTGGCTTGAAAGCCCGGCATCGCGGTTATCAAAACGGATTACTCTAAAGCCTTTAGCTACAAGGCCTAAATATAACTCATCAGGCCATACCGTGAGTTGCGCACCGAGACCCATAATTAAAATAATAACAGGAGCGGTTTTATTACCTGTATCTTGGTAATTTATAGTAATACCACTATGTGTTTTTATTGTAAGCATACTCGACATTTAATATGTTCTGACTCTACGCTTTTTAGTATAGTCATATTAGCCCGAAGGGTCATCGCATCTATTATGAACTTTTATGGTCATAGCCTCGCTCATATGCTGAATATAGTTATACAGATCTCAAACACAAACGAAGGGAAATATATGTTTAGGTGGTTGTTTATTTTATTTTTTTTAACGGGTTGTACAATCCAAACAGCACCCACTAATCAAACGCGGCTAAGCAAAAGTTCGATTACACCGCCAACGACATCGAACACGCTCAAAACAATAGGGGTGATTTCCATAATTGGCGATGCGCTACAGTGTGAACATACCGGGTTCACAGTATTTAATAACGAGGAGCAACGCTATTTACTGCCAGCAGCATTAAATGAGCAGTTAGTGCAATATGCTGTGACCAAGTTTGCTACCGATGGTGTTGTGTTAAAGCCATTGAATCGGGAGACGCTATCTTTTATCAATGATGAAATAGGCGCATCTCAATTTACTAACATCAAGCTTAAAGAGCGCTTAGAAATTGATCTTTTATTAGTGCTTAGTGGTACGTTTGAATACCGTTCAAAAGATGGTTACTACGCTGAGGATAACGCACTCAATACTAACGCGAGAGGCGTTTTATACCAATTATCATCGGGTGAGCTGCTTTTAGAGGCTGAACATTACCAATATGACTTAAAAAAGCAGTTCAGTTGTACGTTAGACGCATTTCCTGACAATGATGCGCTTTATGAGTTAATCAAAAAAGCGGGAATAGAGTCTCAAGAAGTTGTGGTGAAAACGCTGATTCAATCGCTTTCACCAAAGCAAAGCCCTAATTAACTAACCTGAACTCTGGTTAAGAGATGTACTAATATATTGATATTAAATCACAAATATATTTATTAGTCTCCAGAGTTCAGGTTAACTGGGCTTGTGAACTAATGTTGTTGTGCGTATTGCTCCGCTTGTTTCCAAACGCGAAGCGTATTACCGCTTAAAATCTTTTTAATATCGGTGTCGCTGTAGCCTCTATCCATCAATCCTTGTACTAGGTTCGGGTAAGTAGAAACATCTTTTAAGCCGATAGGAAGCGAGTCACCTACACCATCATAATCAGAGCCAATACCTACATAATCGATGCCAATTAACTCAACAACGTGATCAATATGATCAAGTACTTGCTCCAGGCTGGCAAAAGGGAATGGATTTTTAGCGCGGTACATCGCATCAAAATCTTTGCTTAACTTAGTACCTTGCTTTTTTGCCGCGTCTTTTTTGTCATTTAATTGATCGTACCAATTACGCGAGCTTGAGGTAACAAAGCTTGAACCAAAGTTTATCTGAATAACGCCGCCGTTTTCTTTCAGCGCTAATAACATCTTGTCATCCATATTGCGCTCAAAACCAGGGGTGTACTTACGTAATGATGAATGTGATGCAATAACAGGAGTTTTCGACAGCGCCATTACTTGGTAAAACGCATCATCAGATATATGTGATACATCAATCAACATGCCAATGTTATTCATCTCTTTTATTAGCTCTTTACCAAATGGGCTTAAGCCTTTCCATTTACGGCGAATATCATACGATGAATCAGATATATGATTGCTTTGAGAGTGAGCTAGCGTGATATACCTTATACCACGGTCAAAAAAGTGTTTTAGGTTTTTCATGTCACCTTCAATAGGTGAGCCGTTCTCCATGCCCATTGCGATTGATATTTTTTTGTCTCTAAACTGTTGCTCTATATCGCTTGTAGAGTCAGCAATAGCAAACTTGTCAGGGGCGCGCTGTGCAATCGCTTCCATCCCATCAATTAACTGGTTTGCTAATTGATAGCTTTTACCTTTTCCTTCAAACTCTAAATGAGCAGGAATATAAATCGACATAAATGGGGCGTTTAAACCACCTTCAACCGCGCGTGGGTAGTCAAAGTCACCGCCCTCAGTGGCTTTAGTTACATCTGCCCATTTATCATGAATACGGTAAGGTACATCAATGTGGGTGTCGATTAAAATGGTATCGTGAGCAAGCTTGATTGCTTTATCCGAAGGGGTAACTTGCGCAGCGTGTGCCCCTGCAACGGTGAGTGCGATGGCGCTAAGTGCTAGACGTAATTTCATGTTCTTACCTGTTTTATTATAATAATGCTAATGATTGTAACAACAATCGATTCGTCCTGCCTACTATCCGTTTATCCTCTTTTTTAGCCATTAATCACTTATTACCCTTAGGTATCAAGCGTAATCGTTATAGTCCTAGCCAACAAAGACTCAGTATGCATCTAAGGCGTACTGCAATTTAAGGGGTATCACTATGCAATTTACTATCAACAATAAGCAGTGCAAACTATCTTTAAAACCAACCTTAGCAGTATTATTACTGGGATTGTCATCAATTAGTTACGCCAATGAAACAGATGATAAAACCGATTTAGTGCTTAAATTCCATGAGGGTTTCTCTGTTGACTTTCAAACAGCCAAAATAAAAGACGTGTTTGATGGTAACGGTGTTGGTATTAATTACCAAGCTTCATTGAGCGAGCTTTCAGAAGACCAGCTTAATGGTAAGGCTGATCTTTATGGGCGTTTGCAGCACCAAATAAATGAAGAGGGCAGTAAATCTAATTTAACTCAAACCGAAATCACCTTAGGGGTTAATTGGGCATATTCAGATAAGACACATTTTTATATCGAAAGTGCATTAATGAAGCAGCAACTTGAAGTTAATAATCGCGTTGGTTCTCAAACATTTAATATTACGCGTCTCGGTGGCAAATATAATTTTTATAAGGATTTTGTGGTGAATGCGGCTCTAGAGCATCGTGATGCGTTAAAAAACGAGACTGGGTATAAGTTGGCACTTGAGACAACCAAGGCAAAATATGCTTTATTTAGCGCGGGTTACCTAAGTGTAGGTAATAATCAATCAATGTTTTTTACTTTAATATCAAAGTTTTGAGTAGCAAACTAACATGGCTTGGGTACAATACTGTGTATTATCAAAGGAGTGTGCCCATGCGAACTTATTGGCTTTGTCAGTTTTTAGTTTTTATTAGTATTGTGCTTATAAACTATAGTTTAGGAGTTGCGTTATTAAATACGTCAATTGAGCACCATGCTAATTTGCTTTTAAGGACTATCTCGCATGCATCTGTATTTGTTTTATTGACACATTTTATCCTTTACACCCTAGGTAACAGGCTATGTGGTAAGTTAAAAATAGCCCGACTCAATATTTTTTTGCTAAGTGCATTGTCTATTTTGTTAGCGCTAATGCAGACGCTGAATGTGATTTATTTTACGCCTTTCATTTTACCTGAGAGCGCGTCGAGTATGAGCATACAAATGTATGGAGAAACAGCCGTAGATTTAAATGAGAAACAGTTTACCGGAATAATCTCAAGCTTTTTAAATGCATTAGTAATGAGTTTAATATGGAGTGGTTGTTACTTAGCTGTTGTATCGCGAAGAGAGAAAAAGCTTATTATGAGCCAGCTGAAAGAGCAGCAACTTGAAAGCCTTAAAAACCAAATAAACCCTCATTTTTTATTCAATACTTTAAATACAATTCGCGGCATGATTTACCAAGATCAAGATAAAGCTGCTGATATTGTTACTCAGCTTTCGGAGTTATTTAGATATAACCTCACCACAGACTTACAAACCCACGTCAACTTTGATCAAGAGTGGAAGGTATGTGAACATTATTTAGCGATTGAAAAAGTAAGGTTTGGTAAACGGCTACAAGTTTCAATGCAGTGTGATGATTCGTTAAAAAAAGTTGTGTTACCGAGTATGGCTTTATTAACTTTAATTGAAAACGCCACAAAGCATGGCATTGCTCATTTAGAAGAGGGTGGAGAAATAAAAGTAAATGTAGTGAGAACAGGGGAAACTGTCACGATTACAGTGAGTAACCCTTTTGATGAAACGAAACTTAAGTCCGGCACCAAATTAGGATTACAGAATATTCAATCAAGACTTGAACTAATGTTTGCGCAACGAGGTAAATTACTCATTCAAAAACAGAGCGGTCAGTTTAATGCAACTTTGGAGGTGCCCTATGCTGCATAATAAGCCAACCATAACAGCATTAATTGTTGATGATGAGCTCCTTGCTCGAAATGAGTTAGCTCGGTTATTAAAGCCTTATAAGCACATAGATATAATTGATGAGGCTGAAAATATTAGCCATGCCAATGAATTAATAAAAAAGCATAAGCCTGATGTTGTTTTTCTTGATATTGAAATGCCGGGCGGCACAGGTATTGAGCTTGCAGAGCAGCTTGCAGGTGAGACACCTATTATATTTTGCACAGCCTACAACGAGTTTGCTGTAGATGCCTTTAGTCTTAATGCCGTTGACTATTTACTAAAGCCCATTGTAAAAGAGCGTTTAGAAGGCACCTTAGAAAAGCTGGAAGGGCAACTGACACAGCGCCCTGTTAGTTACTTAGATGATAACTTTAAATTGATGGTTAAATTTTCTGAGAACATGAAAATTATCAAATTGGCAGATATTTTAAGGTTTGAAAGTATTGGTAATCATGCGGCGATCTATACTGCTTTCGGGAAGGCCTATATTCATAGCTCTTTAACTAAAATTGAAGCTCGCTTAAATCCAGATTACTTTTTACGAGCAAGCCGCAGTGACATAATACGACTAGACGCGATAATAGAACTCGAAGAAACTATTAACTATGGGCTATTAGCAAAGCTCAGTAATGGTGCGCAAGTTGAAATATCTCGTCGTCAAGCAAGTAAATTAAAGCAACAATTAAGCTTTAATTTATAGTTATTGCTGCTGATGTTGCTCTTCACTTTGCATGGCTTTGAACTCGTTTTTTGAAATAATGGTGACCGACTCGTGCAGCTCAGAGAAAAATACCATGGCTTCACCATTTTTTAGCTGCTGATTGACTTGCGCTACTTTACTTTCAATACTGAATTCTTGCTCACCGTAATCGGTGCCTTCGCGTAAAACGTAACTTTCAATTAAGTTATAAAGTGTATCTTTATCGAGTTGCTGGTGTGGAATGATCATAGTGGCCCTTTTATAACGACTTGATTAAAGTACTCAGGAACTATTTTTTCTAACCAAAAAATAGGCTTAAAGGGGTTTTTACCTGATATAAAACCTACATGCCCCCCTTTTTCAGAGATGCGTAGCGTAACATGCTCGCTCACATCTTGCCTACTCGGAACCGCTTTAATCGACAGCATTGGATCATCCTTAGCATGTACAACCAAGGTTGGGGTCGCAATGTGTTTTAAATAGGGCATTGCGCTGGCTTGTTGGTAATAATCTTCCGCGTCTTTAAAGCCATGCAAAGGGGCGGTGAGTTTATTATCAAACTGCCATAAATCATCAATCTCCATCAACTGCTCGGGGGTTAAATCGATTTGTTGTTTAATTTGCGGCAGTTTGCGACGCATGGATTTTTTCATCCGATCGAGTAAATATTTTTGATAAATTTTACCTAAGCTTTTACGAATAACTTGGCACGATGGTGATAAATCATAAGGGGCAGACACAACCGCTGCACCGTCAAGTAAACAGTCAGCGCCTTGTTCGCCTACGTACTTAGCGAGTACATTCCCCCCTAATGAAAAGCCAACCGCAACCATAGGACGGTTTGGAAACTGTTGTTTAAGTTGTTTAACAAAGAAATCAAGGTCGCCTGTTTCGCCGCTATGATAAGCGCGGGGCAGTTTATTTGCCTGTGTTGAACAATTGCGAAAATGCATTAGTACTACTTGATAGCCCTGCTTTTTTAATGCTTTCATCATGCCTTTGGCATAAAAGCTATTAATGTTGCCTTCAAGGCCATGCAGTACGATAGCAAGCGGAGCATCATCGTTTTTAGGTAACGACCACGCAAGCTCTAAAAAATCACCGTCAGGAGTATCAAGTAGCTCTAATTGGTAACGCGTATTATGAAAAGGACGAAAGAAACGCGGTATGATAGTTTGCACATGACGGTTTCGCATCCACCATGCAGGATTAAAATGAGAAAGCATTTTTGGTAACTGTTCAGCTAATCGAGGGATTAGTGTAACAAATTTTTCACTCGTATAGCCAAGGTAATGAGGTAAATAAAAAGCCCCTAATCAACTAGGTTGATAGGGGCTTTGCGCGTCGTGCTTAATGCTGTTCGTTAATATCTGCATCGTGTACTTTTTTCATGAAAAAATACACAAAGAAAAGGCATAAACTAACAACGACTCCTAGAAAACCAAATGATAAAAATAATACTGGGTCGCTAAAAAAATCTCTAAAGAATACGTCCATAATTGCCTCCTGATGTCTATGGGGTAATCATAGGTCTATTTTTGCGGCTTTGAACTGATCCAGATCAAGCTATTTTCCTGATTATTAAAAGAGCCGTAAAGAAGTTGATTTGGATCAAATAGGTGGCTAGAGCATAGCGAAACCCAACGAGAATTAATGATAAAAAGCAGTTTCAAGGTAATGAATTACTGTAGGTGGTTATTTATCGCGATAACTTTTATTGTAAGTTTGCTGAGCTAAATCACGGCTTTATTTCCTCTTAAAGCGAAACGCCTCTAAGCCTCATTGTGAGTCAGTTTTTTAAATATTTTTTTGCACAAAGAGAGAATGAGAAGTAAATGAAGGGAATGCAAAATTTATTCGCAGCTAAAGCTGGTTCCTACAAGCTTAGTAGCAATAACATCTGCTTGGGCTTATAATTTTCCTTTATAGCTTTATTTTTATACCTAGTAATAATGGTGGTAGGCATTGAACATTACACGGATAGTTAAATACACTTTAGTGATTATGCTGCTGCAAATTGCCTTATCGACATTACTTAATACTGTTGTTGGTTTTGAGCGCTATTCATCATCGAGGCTTGGCGATTACATTCTTATTGCAATCATGCCTTCTAGTGTTTTATCTTTTTTACTATACGGTGTAATGGCATATCGCAGTGATAATTATGCTTGGCGATATATATTTTATGTTTACTTTTTAGGCTTTTTGCTTGGTACAGTAACTGTCTCATTGATATTGCAAGAGTTTTACTTTTTCAGTGAAACTTCCATTATAGAGTTGCCTGTTTCATTGTTAGTTATTACTTTAGCAACCCTAACAGGGTTGCAGTTGCAGCAAAAAACGAATGCTTAAAGCTCTCCAACATATAGCATTACATTAGTGGTCCTCGAATCAGGCTCTAATGTTAAAGTATTCACTTTTTCTACTAACAACTGTTGTTGTTGTTTCTCGAGCTTGAGCTCAGTACTGAGCAGCTCTTTACGAATTACAGCGTAATCTGCAATCTCGGTTTGATTTGCTTTTAGATAGGCGCGTGTAGCACGAAGGGGCTTCAATACCTGCTGGTCAAATTCACAAATTGATTGTTCAAGCTTGTTTAGCTGAGTTTGACTAACTGCTAGCTTGAGAGAGTCTAGGTAATACAGTAACAAACACAGGTTTACATTTTTACCTTGCTGGTTTTGATAATCCAACAGACGCGTTTGCATGTCACCTTTGCTATAAAGGTCACATGCAAATTGCCAAAAGTCATCGCAGTTAAGCAAGTTCATCGGCAAACGCTTGTTCTTTTTCTTCCATCTCTTCAAGGGCCATGAGTAGCTCTTCTTCGATATCGTTTACTTTAGGTGTTAATGTCGCTTGTTTTGCTATTAACTCTTTTAGCTTGGCTTTGTTGTCATCGTTATAAAGGGTGTTATCGCCCAGTGCAACTTCAACTTCGTTTAGTTCTGCTGAATGTTTATCGAGTTGTTTTTCAAGTTTTTCAATTTGCTTTCTAAGGGGCTGAATTGATTTTCTAAATTCTGCCTCTAAACGCTTTTGCTCTTTGCGGTTAACTTGTGAGTTTGCTTTTGGTTCGTCATCAGTTTGCCCAACCTTTGCGGCTTCTTTATTGGCATTGAGTAACCATTGGTAATACTCATCTAAGTCATAGCCAAACTGTGTGACTTCTCCGTTATCAACCAAGTAATATTCATCGGCGGTGTTTTTGAGCATATGGCGATCATGCGATACCGTAACCATAGCACCTTCAAAGCCTTGCAACGCCATCACTAAAGCGTGGCGCATTTCTAAATCAAGGTGGTTGGTTGGCTCATCCAGCAGCAGTAAGTTAGGTTTTTGATAGACTAGCATAGCTAAAACGAGGCGGGCTTTTTCACCCCCCGAGAATGGCGCAACTGGCTCAAGCGCTTTGTCGCCTATAAATGCAAAACCGCCTAAAAAGTCACGCAGAGATTGCTCACTGGCTTTTGGATTTAAGCGCTGGATATGTGTAACGGCACTGGCTTTTAAATCTAAGGATTCTAATTGGTGCTGCGCAAAGTAACCGATGTTTAAACCCTGGTGTTGAAATACTTCACCGGCTTGTGGCTGTAGCTCGCCAGCGAGGAGTTTAATAAGTGTTGATTTACCCGCACCGTTACGCCCAAGAAGTGCAATACGACTACCCGGTACTAAGTTAAGTTTTATACTATCTAAAATAGTCACATCACCATAACCTGCTTTGGCTTTATCAAGTGTCATAAGCGGGTTAGGTAAGGCAAGTGGCTCGGCAAATTCAAAATCAAATGGCGAATCGGCATGCGCTGGGGCAAGTTTTTCCATACGCTCAAGGGCTTTTACACGACTTTGTGCTTGCTTAGCTTTACTGGCTTTGGCTTTAAAGCGTGTAATAAATTGCTCAAGGTGGGCAATTTGCTCCTGTTGTTTTTCAAACATCGCTTGTTGTTGCAGTAAGCGCTCGGCTTTTTGGCGTTCAAATTGCGAATAGTGGCCTTTATATACATTGATTTTTTGTTGGTCGATATGCCAAATCTGATCAACCACTGCATCTAAAAATTCACGGTCATGAGAGATCAATACCAGCGTGCCTGTGTAAGCGCGTAAAAAACGTTCTAGCCAATATACGGCATCTAAGTCTAAGTGGTTAGTTGGCTCATCCAACAGTAGCAAGTCGGCATCGCGAATCAGTGCTTGGGCTAGGTTTAAACGCATACGCCAACCACCAGAAAACGCACTGACTGGGTTTTCAATTAGGTTATTGGCAAAGCCTAAACCGTGCAATAGTTCGCCTGCTTTGGCTTCAATACTGTAGCCTTTAATGTTCTCAAGCTGAATATGCACTTTGGCTTGTGTATCGCCGTCGTTATTTTGCTCAGCTTCACGTAATGCAATCCGCAGCGCGTAGTAATCAGGGTGGCCTTGTAATACGTAATCAATAGCGCTTATTTCAAGCGCTGGTGTTTCTTGTTTTACTGACGAAATAGACCAGTCCTTCGGAATAGTATAGTTACCCGCATCTAACGAAAGCTCTGACTTTAATAAGCTAAATAAGGTAGATTTACCGCAGCCATTGGCTCCAACTAAGCCCACTTTATGTTCGGGGAATAAGGTTGCTGAAGCATCTTTTAATAGTGCTTTACCGCCACGCAGTAGTTCTATTTCTGAAATTTGGATCATGAATACGTTACTTTATTGTGCCCTGATTTAATTGCCCACATCATAGCACGGATCGACTTATGGTTATCAATCGTATCTGTATTAGGATAAAATGAAAGCAGTTAAAACTGTGGAGAAACGGTGTGAAACAGAGAAAACGATTTATTGCGGGTGCAACCTGCCCTGAATGTAAAACCATGGACATGATGATGCTTTATAAAGAGCATGACGTTGAAAAGGTTGAGTGCGTTCAGTGCGGTCATAAAATGACTCAGCCAGAGCAAGCTGTGCAAGCATCAACACGCCAATTTGAACAAGTGATTGGCGTGTTTAAGCCGGGCGATTAACCGTTTGTTTAATAATGCGGTGGCGGCGGCTCTTGCATTTGCGACATTAAAGAGGGTTGTTGCGACTCTTTTATTTTTTCAGCCAGTAGCTCTGTTTGGCGTTTCATTTTAGCCAACAGCTGCTGGTGAGCTTTAATTTCATCATTTAAAATATCAATGGTCTCGTCTTGGAAGGCTACTTTGGCCTCAAGCTCCATTAAGCGATGTTCAATTGTGTTCATTAGCTTCTCGTATAGTAAAGCGCTCAGCGATTCCGCTGGAGCTTTCGGTTAACAACGCAGTATCGTTATCAGTAAACGCGACATCTAATACCACCGCAGATTTAGGCTTACTGCCTTCACGCGGAGTGACTCGCCAGCTTTGAATATTTTCACCATCGGCTATTTGCCATAAATCAACTAAGCGGTTAGGTGAGCCAGTTAACAGCAACGTTGCTTGTTCGTTAAATCGAACCGCAGTAAAAATTTTCTGACGGGCAATATACTTTAGTTTGCTAACAAGATCACCTGTTGTCAGCTGCCATACATGTGCTTGTGCCATACTGTCTGCGGTAAAGGCATAGCGACCTTGTGGATCAAGGGCTACTTGCGTAACACGGTTGGGGTGATTAAAACGGTGAATAACTTGGCCGCTTTGCGTATCCCAAAAGTAGGCAACATAATCATTTGATCCACTTAATGCGAAGCGGCCATTGGGTGAAAGATCTACCACGTTAATTTTTTCTTGGTGGCCAAGGAACTCAATGCGCCTTCCGGTCTCTAAGTTGAGGTAAACCACAACATTGTCGCTACGGCCATACAAAACACTGCGGCCTTGGTTGCTAATAGCGATATCGCGAATGGTGGCGGTTTTTATTTTGTAGTAGCCAACGTTGTCACCCGTGTTGATATCCCAAACGGCAAACGTGGTTTTTTCAGCGGTAACGGCATGGCTGTTATCAAAGGCGATGGCAACAGTATGTACCAAACTATCTTGGTCTTGTTGCTGAAACCATTGGTATTTTAATACCTGCTGTTGATTATCCCATAGGGCGACCCCATGGTGTATAGATGAGATCAGGCTATACCGGCCATCATGAGAAAGGGCAGAGGCAAATGCGCCCTTTGCTGCGTGCTCATAGCTGGCAGTCGCGTGTTCTTTTTGTTCTGAGCAGGCAATTAATAAAGTACAGCACAGAAGATACAAAAAAGTACGAAATATCGACATATTACAGGTATTTCCCCTTAACTCTTATTGACTGAGAGGTTAGACTAGGACGCGATAAAGGTCGAGGTCGTTTATCTAATGATTTGAAATTGGCATATTGCCTTACTCAGTAATTAGATAAGCAGCCTATCACGTAGGCCGTTAATCTTTAACTAGTAATAATACAATAAATGACATCTGCAAAGTGTGTCGGAGATTTAAAATGAAAAAGACGATTAAATTGTCATTGATTGCAGCGTCAGTTTTAGCGCTTACAGCTTGTAATCAAGAAGCAAAACAAGAACAAGCACCTGTAAAGTTAGAAACTGAAGCACAACAACAAGCATACGGTATTGGTGCATCTGTAGGTAACTTTTTAAATAAAGATTTAGCTGACAAAACTGAGCTAGGTGTTGAGCTTGATCAAGCATTACTTATGCGCGGTTTTAAAGATGCGCTTGCTGGCGAGTCTAAGCTAGATGAAGAGAAAATCCGTGAAGTATTAACTGCACTTGATACATCTGTACGTACTAAGCAAGAAGCTCAGGCGAAAGTTGAAGCAGAGAAAAGCAAAGCTGCGGGTGAACAATACCTAGTTGATAACGCTGCAAAAGAAGGCGTAACAGTGACTGAGTCAGGTCTTCAATACGAAGTACTGTCAATGGGTGACGGTGAAAAGCCTGTAGCGACTGACGTTGTTAAAGTACATTACAAAGGTACTTTACTAGACGGCACAGAATTTGATAGCTCTTATTCACGTAATGAACCTACAACATTCCCACTTAACCGTGTTATCGCAGGTTGGACTGAAGGTTTACAGCTTATGCCTGTTGGGTCTAAGTACAAATTCACTATTCCATCAGAGCTTGCTTATGGCGAACGTGATTTAGGTAAGATCCCTGCTAACTCAACACTTGTTTTTGAAGTAGAATTACTTGAAATTCAAGGTGAAGAAGAAGTAGCAGCTGCTGAGTAATTTACTCAAGCTAGCAAAAAGGGGCCAATTGGCCCCTTTTTTGTATAAATTACTTTTTATTCAGAGTGATTTGAATATAGGTTATCGATGAGTTCATCCTCTAGCTCAAAGCGTAGTTCTAACGCTTCACCCAACTTAGATAAGTCATTATCAAATTGATTCAACAAATCATCTTTTGCAACTTCGGCATATTTGTCGTTAAAGTCTAATGCTATATCCGTTGTGTCAGAGATGCGAGGGTATAATTCATTGGCAAGTTGTTGGCTTTTAGGACCTTTTTGCTCACAAGCTTTTGCTATGTCGTCATACACTTCAAAGTGTCCAGCAGACAAATAATCCATTAAAATTTGGCAAAAGGTTTGAATTTGCAGCTGATCGGGTAAAGCGTGATCATTTTTGTCATACGGTGAAAAACCAGCAATTTTACAATAAAGCACGAGCAGCTCTTGGCGCTCTGTAAGCCATTTATCGATAATTGTGTGGCTCCCGCCCCATTTTTGTTGAGCTTTTTCCAAACGCGTCAGCATGATTATTCTCCTAAGCCGGGTTGGTTTTGTTTATATAACAATGAAATATGGAGAAAAGATCAACACATTTTTTTCTTTATTCAGTAACAAAATTTTAAGCTATTGATTTAAATTAACTTATCGAAGTTAAATAAAAATGTGTTTAGTTTCTTTAAGGCAAGAAAAAACCACCATAAATGGTGGTTTAATTTCTTTTTCCATGACTTGTTAAAACAAGCTTTCTTTTTGTTTTGGGAAGATTTTTATTTTTGTTGTTATACAATTTTTATTATTGTTTTTGTTAACGCGGGACAAGTTATACCAAGGTTTTTTGTATGTTGCAAACTTATTAATAAAAAAATTTAAATGTTACATTCTTTTTCGGGCATTTTTTCTACGTTGCATAAAACCTTTGATCTAAATCTATACAGGGGTGTTTTACAATTATTGCGATAGAGCGCTGTGCCATATGGTGATACAATCTGCGCAATATCTACAAGTTTTAGGATCCTTTACGCTATGAGCGAATTAAAAAACGACCGTTATTTACGTGCATTACAAAAACAACCTGTTGATGTGACTCCGGTATGGATGATGCGCCAAGCTGGCCGCTA
Organism: Pseudoalteromonas sp. KS88; assembly: GCF_004766475.1. NCBI lineage: Bacteria > Pseudomonadati > Pseudomonadota > Gammaproteobacteria > Alteromonadales > Pseudoalteromonadaceae > Pseudoalteromonas > Pseudoalteromonas sp. KS88. The sequence goes on along the minus strand of NZ_PYHV01000020.1, from coordinate 109,704 downwards.
TTTGCCTGAATACCGCGCAACACGTGCACAAGCGGGCGATTTTATGAGCCTGTGTCGAAATGCTGAACTTGCCTGTGAAGTGACTTTACAGCCATTGCGTCGTTACCCGCTAGATGCAGCTATTTTATTTAGCGATATTTTAACGATCCCAGATGCAATGGGCTTAGGTTTGTACTTCGAAACCGGTGAAGGCCCTAAATTTGAACGTCCAATTTCATCTTTAGCTGACGTTAAGAAAATTCCAAAGCTCGACCCAACGGATGAACTTGGTTATGTAATGAACGCCGTAAGCACTATTCGTCGTGAGCTAAAAGGTGAAGTGCCACTTATTGGTTTTTCTGGCTCACCTTGGACTTTAGCCACTTATATGGTTGAAGGTGGTAGCAGCAAGGTATTTGGTAAAATCAAAAAGATGGCGTTTGCAGAGCCGCAAACATTGCATTTATTGCTTGATAAACTAGCTGATTCAGTGATTGATTATCTAAATGCACAAGTAAAAGCGGGTGCGCAATCGCTTATGGTTTTCGATTCATGGGGCGGAGTATTAAGCCCACGTGATTACAACGAATTCTCGCTGCAGTATATGCATAAAATTGTTGATGGTTTAATCCGTGAATATGACGGCCGTAAAGTGCCTGTAACATTGTTTACTAAAAACGGTGGTCAATGGATAGAAGCAATCGCGGCAACAGGCTGTGATGCTGTTGGGCTTGATTGGACTATCAACATTGGTGATGCTAAACGTCGTGTAGGCGATAAAGTAGCGCTACAAGGTAATATGGACCCATCAATGCTGCATGGTACGCATGATCGTATTCGTCAAGAAGTTGGTACGATTTTAGAAGACTTTGGTACTGGCAATGGTCACGTATTTAACTTAGGCCACGGTATAACACCGGATGTTGATCCTGAAAATGCAGGTGTATTCATCAATGCGGTACATGAGTTAAGTGCGCAATATCATAAATAAAGGCTATTAGCGTTTATAATTTAAAAAGCCCGCTAAATTAGCGGGCTTTTTATTGTCTTTAAGCGCTTATTAAATACGGATTATGTAAATAAACGGTTTAAGCCATTAAGTGCCGCAACGCGATAGGCTTCAGCCATGGTTGGGTAGTTAAAGGTCGTATTAACAAAGTAATCGATATTATTACCACCATGCTTTTGTTCCATAATGGCTTGGCCAATGTGAACAATTTCTGAGGCACGCTCACCAAAGCAATGTACGCCGAGTACTTCTTTGGTTTCAGTGTGAAACAATATTTTTAAACTCCCTACTTCAGTGCCTGCAATTTGTGCACGAGCTAAGTGTTTAAACTGCGCACGACCTACTTCGTAAGGTATTTTAGCCGCAGTAAGCTCTTGCTCAGTTTTGCCAACAGAGCTCATCTCAGGGATAGTATAAATACCCGCCGGAATATCAATGATCAGCTTTTCATCGCAATTACCACAGGCAATGGCATCCGCTGCAATTCGGCCTTGGTCAAACGCCGCACTGGCTAAGCTCGGGTAACCAATTACATCACCCACAGCGTAAATGTTATCGATTTCGGTTTGGTATGTTTCGTTGACTTTTAGCTGGCCACGGCCATCAGCTTTCAAGCCAACAGCTTCAAGGTTTAAACCGTCGGTGTTACCAGTTCGGCCATTAGCAAATAAAATGCAATCCGCTTTTACACGTTTACCTGATTTTAAATGCATTATTACGCAGTCTTCACGGGTTTCAATGCGGTCAAACTCTTCGTTATGACGAATAACAATGCCGCTGTTCCAAAAGTGGTAGCTTAATGCATCTGATATCTCAGCATCCATAAACGCCAATAAACGGTCGCGAGTGTTAACTAGATCTACTTTAGCACCGAGCCCTTTAAAAATAGACGCATACTCACAGCCAATTACACCAGCACCATAAATTAAAACGCGATGAGGGTCATGCTCAAGCCCTAAAATTGTGTCGCTGTCGTAAATACGCGAGTGAGTAAAATCGACTTCAGGTGGGCGATACGGGCGTGAACCTGTGGCAATAACAATAGTCTTTGCCGTCAAGCGCTCTGTTGAGCCATCTAGGCGAGTAATTTCAACGGTGTTTTTATCAATAAAGCTCGCATCACCTTGGAATAAATGAATGCGGTTACGATCATAAAAGCTGCTACGCAAGTTAGACTGCTTTGAGATCACCGAGCTTGCGTGACGCAAAATATCGGGAAAAGTTAAGCGGGTGGGGCGTTCACCCATACTAAATAGCGGGTTTGCTTTGTATTCAATGTAGCGGCTAACTGAATGGCGTAGGGCTTTTGATGGAATGGTACCCCAATGCACACAGCCTCCGCCTACGCCTTCTTGGCGTTCGATAACGGCTACTTTTTTGTTGCTTTTAGACAGGTTCATGGCGGTACCTTCACCGCCAGGTCCTGTGCCTATAATAATTGCATCATATTGATATGATGGCTGTTCTTTCTTTACTTGTTGTTTGGCCACTGCCACTCCTACATTAACTAAAAGAGGCTTTTAATAACCTCGCATTCAGTGCTAGCCATGCTTGCTTTTGACTTTCCCAAGCGGCTTCTAATTCATGGTATTGTGTAATTAAAGCTGATTTTTCGCATTGTTGCAGCATGTTATTCTTTTTAACTTCTAGCACCTGTTTTTTTAGGGCGCAAAAGTGCTGTAGTTTTTTCAACAATAAATCATATTCTTGCTGCAACAATGTTAGCTTATCTTGCGCTAGTGGCAATTTAGCTAAGCGAATTTGCGTTTTATTCATGAGCGTTTCGGCCTTCGCTTTTTCAATACGTTCGACCGGCGTACGTTTCAACTTATGTGCTAAGCCTAATGCTGCAAGCGAGCGAATTAGCCATTTTGTAGGATCATAATGAAACCATCTAATGCCATTGCGGTAATCGCTGGCAAATATATGGTGAAAATTATGATACCCCTCGCCATAGGTGAATAGCGCTAAAAAGCCATTATCACGGGCTGTATTTTTTTCAGTGTAAGGGCGAGAGCCCCAAATATGCGCCACTGAATTAATAAAAAATGTAAAATGTTGGCTTAACACTAAACGCAATAATCCAGCTAATAATAGCATACCAAATACATCGCCGACCATTAAACCAAGGGCTAAAGGAATACCAATGTTTGTTGCCAATACCAATTTCATATAGTGACGATGCTGCCACATAACTACTTTATTGCGTTGTAAGTCACGGCAGTTGCTGTAATCACCATAGCTATCACCTTGATAATCACGCAACATCCAACCTATATGACTATACCAAAAGCCATTAGTTGCAGCGTATGGGTCTTTTACAGGGTCATCTACTTGGCCGTGATGAATTCTGTGATCGCTGCTCCAATGCAGCGCGCTATTTTGTAATGCAAAAGCACCACCTAAAGCAAAAAAAGCCTCTATGACAGGGTGAGCGTCGTAGGTTTTATGTGCCCATAGGCGGTGATAGCCAGCAGTTATCGACATGCCGGCATAAAACATACACGCAACAAAAGCAATCCAATGCGCACTGGTAAATCCATGGGTAATTCCATACCAAGGAACTAAGGTAACAGCAGCCAAAAAGGTCAGGCTAAAAAATAGGACATTGGTCCAAATTATCGGTGGTTTTTTCATCTTTAAAAATCTGAGCGTACACTTGTACGCTAAAATAGTATTTCATTCTCTCGCCGTCAAGTATTAGACTGGGGAATTAAGCTAAAAGTCACCATAATTTGATTTAAATTAAATCAGGAGTAGTTCATGTCGGGTGTTCGCGCGCAACAAAAACAAAAAACACGACAAGCCTTAATTGAGGCGGCATTTAATCAATTAAGTGCTGATCATAGTTTTTCTAACCTCAGTTTACGTGAAGTTGCTCGTGAAGCGGGTATTGCGCCTACTTCGTTTTATCGCCACTTTAAAGATATGAATGAGCTGGGCTTGACCATGGTTGATGAAGCTGGTCTAACATTACGTCAATTGATGCGCCAAGCGCGCCGACGTATCGCTAGCGGTGGCAGTGTGATCACGACCTCCGTGGTGACTTTTATGGAGTTCATTGATAACTCAAGTAATCAGTTTAGATTGCTTCTGAGAGAACGTTCGGGCACATCAAAAGCATTCAGAGCAGCCGTTGCCCGGGAAATAAAGCATTTTATTTTGGAGCTGGCACATTACCTTGAAAGCGAAACACCTTGTGATGCAACTCAAGCATACATTCAAGCAGAAGCAATGGTTACCCTGGTATTTAATGCAGGAGCAGAAGCCCTTGATTTGGAAGGCCAACAACGTGATGAGTTGGTTGAGCGAGTGATTTGGCAGTTACGTTACATTACCCGCGGTGCGAGTAATTATGTGCGTGATAATCAGACTGAAAGCAAATGAGTCAGTATAAATGCCTGTAGATTTTTTGTTCCTATTTCTTTATTATTGGTAACTACATTTGTACCTAGTTGATTAAAGCTAAGTAATAGAGAGAGCGAGGATGCACATGCTCACCAAGGACGCGGTGAACTTCCAACATACCCATGTTTTTGATGAAATAAAAGATGAAGCCATTGCACCTGTTGTAACGTTTTCGTACGTCAGGCGTGCTGAATTCTTTTTATTACCGAAAAAACTACAACGGCTTATTCAAGATAATCAGTATGGTGTTATTGATAAACGCCAAGCCGCACGACTACGTGATGATCCTCGTAGCCAATTTTGGGTAAATGAAAAAACATGGCGAAAAGTCAGCTACAACACCTATAAAAATACTACGCAAGGCTTAGCTGTTTATCCAAAAGAGCCCGCAAGTAACACTAAGTTTTCCTCAGCTGGCGGAGCAAATGTTGCACCTGATTATTCGGCTTCTGAGCACTTTTTAAATGACACTCAACAAGCAAACTTTTTAGCAAATCCAGCGCTACTCAATAGCCAATATGGCGAAGGTCAAGCAAAGTATATTGCCCAATCAATGCAGCAAAATAGGCGCGCTTTAAGTCCTACTGTTGTTGAAGTTCACTTGCCCGCAGTATGTATATATAAGCCCGCTTTACAAAGTACTGTATTGCTAAAAGCGTCGCATCAAGTTAGGCAAAATTTTTCAAACCATCTTTTACAAGCGAGTGAAAGCGTAGAGCAGCTCGCCCAGCAATATACTGGTTATAAAAATGCCAATTTAATCTACGACTACAACTTAGGTTTTAGCGAACGCAAGCCAGCCCAACCCGGCACTAGTTTATTAGTGCCCGATGGCTGGAAGCTTAATATTGAAGGCTCATGTAGCAACAGTCGCACAGTGGTTATTAAGTGGCAAGGGCCAACCAGCGGGCAAGTTACTCTGCAGCTTGCTAAAAAACGCCCCGACGAAGTCTCGTTTTGGCAGCACTACTTTGCTGTGAAACCAGGTGTTTATAATGTGATTGTAACCGCCAGTGGCGCAGTAGATACCACTACCTTTACCGTTGAACAGCCGACATTAGCGTATGAAATCGAACTGCTCGACGAAGCAGGCGAACCGCAAGCTAACATGGGTTATAAAATTCGTCTGCGTAACGGGCATGTTATTACTGGCCAACTTGATCAAAATGGCTACGCCAATGTCTCAGGACCTGATTTTGAAAACGCCAAAGTCAGCTTTTTTGAATTAGACGACAAAGATTGGCTTGTAGGCCTAGCGCCCTAAGCTAATTATTTATAAGGATATAAATCATGGCCCAGCAACACACAGTAACGCAAGGAGAAACCCTGTTAAGGATTGCGCGACAATATGGTTTTAGGACCTCAAAAAGCCTTTACCAGCATCCAATTAATGCTGAATTTAGAACACTGCGGCCCGATCCTAACCTAATTTTTCCTGGGGATATTATAAAGATCCCGCAAAAAACCGAAAAATTCATGCCGCTAAAAACAGGTAGTAAAAATACCTTTGTGGTTCGCGATGAAAAAGAATATTTTCGCTTACAAATAATTCATGAAGATGGTGACGATATTACCGGTAAACGTATTGTGCTCAACATCGGCAGCCAAACTATCGACACCGTTTTACCGAGTGACGGCTTAGTTGAAGTTGAGCTAAATGAAAACGACACCCTTACCGCTCAAGTCGATTTATACCTCAAGGAAGATCAAAGCTCACCCAGTGAAAGTTTTACCGCACAAGTTGGTCATTTAGATCCAATAGACACGCTTTCAGGTGTGCAAGCGCGTTGTAATTTACTGGGCTTTGATTGCGGTAAGGTAGATGGAATTAATGGCGCAAAAACTAAAGCAGGTGTTAAGGGATTTCAATTTGTGCATGGCTTAGAGGTTGACGCAATAGCAGGGGAAAAAACAAAAGCTAAGTTAAAGCAAGTTTATGGATCTTAATCTAAGGAATAGAATGAATACAGCAAATAATGCCTTACCTATGGCGGTTAATAGCATCAATAAAGTGATAGTTGATACTGAAGTGACACCTATTTATCCCGTGAGATATGCCTATGCCAATTTTTTTGAAGAAACATTACATGAAAATGCGCTACCCACAGATTTAAATACGTTATTACATGCAAGAACGATTAAAGATGGGCAGGGTTATATTATTCGTTTACTGCGTGAGGGGTGGGTTTATCTATTTGATGAAGATAATCCTGCAACAGATTTACTGCATATTTTTAAATATGAAAAACGCAAAAGTGATAAAGGCATAGCGACAGAACATTTTGTTAAGTACAAATTTAAAAATGGTGTCGATGCTTCTCAAGGTATCGAAGTGGATACACATAAAAAGTGTAAGCTTTCTGATGATGGTAGCTATGGTTTTGTATTTGCCAGTAGAGAAGTAAAAAAAGTCTCTATTGTTTATACCGAGCATGAATTAGCAAAGGAAGTACTCGATAAGCTGCAAAGTCAGCAAAGCTTTCGTCGCGAATGCATGCAGTTAATTGACCTTCAAAAAGAAGACGGGCAGGACTTTGTTCCAGCTACAGAAACCAATTTGTGGAAGCTTGTTGAAGATTACAGAGAGCGCAAAGAGCGTTTTTTAAAGTTTCAAGCAAGTACAGAGGCTGATCAAAATGAAATTAGTTTAGATGTGCTAACTACGGATGACTCCTACGAGCTTGATGCAAGTTATATTTCCTTACTAATCAATCACACATTGAGGTTTTCTAAAAAATCTAAAATTGTTGCGTTATTTGACCCTGTTGGGCGACAAAAAGATATTGCACTTGCCCATGCTCAGCTGTGTATTTTACAGCAAGCCGAATCCGCTCAAAACATTTATCCCTATACAATAGGCGCGTTTGTACAAGCGCTTTGTAGTAGTAAAGACGAAGTTATTAAAGAAGCCTTAGCAGAAAACATCAACTGGCAAGAGCATGGCCGCTATTGGCAAGCAATGGATAAACGTCAGCGTACATACTTAGCACGCCAGCAAGAGTTCGTCGATTTGTATAGCGCATTTATGGAAGCTGCGCCGCATCAAAATCAAGTGGGGAGCTTAAATACCTACCTGCACAGTTTTTTTGCAGAGCCCGAACAAGATGCTGAGCAGGAAAATGAATTTGTTAAGGTGTGCGATATCTACACTGATATGTTTGCCGGAATGTTAGCATCAGCCCCGGGAAATAAAGCCTTTGAGCAGTTGTTTATTGAAGGAGCTGAACAAGCCGAAAACAACAGTCATACGTCACCAATCGCCATATTTTGGCACTACTTTTTAAGGCCAATCATTACGCAACCACAAAAGGGCACAGACTTTACTGCAAACACCTTAAGAGCACTAGATAGACTGATGGTGACGATAGCCCCGGTTATCTCTAAGTTATATTCACCTACAAAGGTGAGTTTGGACTACGCAAAAAAACTATTTGGTGTAAGTGCTGGGGCAGGGATTAATTATATCGCCAACAAAGTAGTCCCCGCTATCTTAAACGCATATGGCATACAAATACTCGATAAAACAGTTTCTCTCACCGAGTCACAGCTAGAGAAACTGCTTAACCAAGTCATCAATGACTCAAACTTAAACCACACCTTACATGTAACTAACCCGCAAACAGCAGAGCGTTATGTCGGCAGTGCTGAGCATAAAATTAAGCTAGGGCAAGCGGCATTTGACTGGGTTGAAGGCGTAAAAGACGCTAAACTCCCCACGCTGATTACCTTATCAGAAATTCAGGTTGATGCTCGTCATTACAATAATTATGAGTTTGTGCATAGCCCTTACAGTGAAGCGAGTAAAATTGCGCTTTTAGTAGATGGCAGCTTTGCTGGTTTAAGTGCCTTTTTTAATCTTTTAGCAATTAACGACCTAATCCACCAAAATCGATTTGATATAACAAACCCACTAAAAAACCGCTCAACATTTCAATCTGTGATGACATGGACGAGTGTGCTCTCAGCGCTAACGGTTGATATCGCTACCATAGGAAGTGACACACTAAAACTAGGTGTTAAGGTGCAGCCTAAGTTGTTACAACCCCAAGCAATGCAAAAGTTACCATCGCAGGCAACACGTTTAAGTAAATCACTAAGTGAGTTTGTTACGGGTAAAGTGGCTGCTCGGCTTATTTTAGTGGCGAATATTACTGGTGGTATTAGTTCATCAATAAGTAGCTTACATGCTTTTAATATGGGTAGTGACGAGGAAGGGGTTGGCTACTTAGCTATTTCAGCAGGCTCTTTTATTTTGGCAGGGCAAGCGATGCTTTATGGTGCTGGTGCAACAGCAACAACTGGCGCCTTGCCAGTAAGCCTTTTATTAACTGTTGTGGGGTTAATTGCAATCGGTGCAGGTGCGGCAGTTGCATTTATCCATGGTAAAAACGATGTAGAATTATTGCTCTCTTGTTGTTTTTGGGGGGGTAGTGAAAAGTATCCATTTTGGGATAAGGGCGACAAATATAATCCGCTTGATGTATCGGAGGAACGTTTAGAGGTAAGTGATAGATTAGAACTAGCTTTTGATATATATGAAGAGCAAAAAATAGCAGATGCTTACAAAGTGGAATTGCAAGAATTTGAAAATTTATTTAATCGCCCGGTGTTAGCGCTTGAGCATAAAACGGGGCAATCAGATTTTCATTTTACTTTACCTAATTTTAAGCAGGGAATATCGCAATTGCATTTTAAAGTTATGGTAAATAGGTTAGAGCAAGCTGATGGCATGGCGATTGCGTCACTAAAAGGGGGGAGCGAAATTTATACAGTTGTACCAGAAGAAGCCCCCGCTTTAACTAAGCAATTAAAAGAGCAACTAAACGCACTAAAAAGCGCTTTAATATCAGGGGTGGCAACATTTACGTTAAGTTTGCAGCATCAGCACAAAAATAATGTGACTTTGTATTGGTACTATGAGCCTAGCCCTAATAGTATTGTGCCTAAGCGTTACTTAGTTGAAAACGAAGTCCTTGATGATGCAATTATTGGTATGATTGATAATGACTTTATGCCGAACTGAAATTAATAAAAGAGGCCATAATGGCATTAATTAAACCAATTTACCCAGTACCATTAATCAATAAATTAAAAGCGTTGCTGGCATTTAAATTACCTAACGAAGAGATGCCACCACCGCCGATCACCTATGTTGATGATAATGTCTGTAAGCTTAGCAACAACTCAATAAAAGCTCGTAATATGGGTATTATTCCGGCGTTGTGCATGGTGTCATTTATTGCCTTTTACCAGATAGCTGGTTTTTATTCGACATGGAAGTCAAATGAACATAGGATACAGGAACGAGTTGAATTTCATAAAAAAAAATATGGGGAAAATTATTTTTTATCCTCAGCTGTAACCCCGGTAAGAAAAAACAATTATGAGCGGCTCGATGAAAATGGAAAGTTTACATTAAGTAAGTATATAAATTACCGCTACTATGAGACGGCTGATGTTGGCGGCACGGCTAGACTCAAAAGAGATATTTTTATGTTGGTATTTTACATACTGACACTGCCGCCTTTATTGTATTTTCTAATCTTTTTTAAGCGCCAAGCGCCGATGGTGTTTGACCGTAATCGGCAAATTGTTTATCACTGGTATAAGGGCAACGTCCGTGCTCAACATTTTAAAGATCTACGAATACATGAAGACTCACAAATGATGCGTATTCAGACGCGCAGCCTTGGTAAGCGCGGTGATATGCGTTGGGCTAATTTTATGGTGCAACCGCGCCATAACCCTTATTACAACGGTAAAGATGCGTACGAGCCAGTACTGGCGTTTATTTGTCAGTTTATGGAATATGGCCGCGAGCATGTAATGCCACAGCATGAACAGTGGCAAAGCGATGATAAGCCCTTTGCATTTTTTGATGATGAAAAACCAAAAGACTTTGAGCAGCAATTAAATGCAGTGTTAACACATTTGTCAGAGAACGATACAGATATTCCGCTTGATAAAGACAACTTGCCTATTCCTCCAGCATGAATACGGTTAAGTAAAAAACAATGACTTTGATTAAACACCACTACCCAGTACCTTTAGCAAATAAGTTGAAAGTACTACTTAGCTTTCAACTCACTAAAGAGGCACCGCCGCCAACACCGATAGTGTATGTAGATGAACATATTTGTAAGCTTAGTAATAATTCAATGAAAGCCCGTAATATGGGACTGATCCCATTGTTATTAATGATTTTATTTGCTGTACATTTGAATGTTGATGACTTCTATACTGGTTGGGGTAAGAAAGAAGAGTCTGTACAAAAAAAAATAGATTTTTATAAAAAAGAACTTGGTAATAATTATTTTAAATCACCAGATATTCCCGAAGTTCGCAGAATGTGGTTCGAGATGTTAGATGAAAATGGTGAGCTATCATTAAGTAATTATATGCATTATCGATATTATACAACTGCCGAAGTTGGCGGTACTTATCGCCTTAAAAAAGACATTTCACTTTTAGTTTTTTATGCTGTTACTATTCCACTTTTGTTGTTTTTTATTATTCGTTTTAAACGTCAAGCACCGATGGTGTTTGATCGTGATAAACAAATTGTCTACCTCTGGTACAAAGGCAAGGTACGCGCCCAGCACTTTAAAGATTTACGGATTTATGAAGACTTTCAAATGATGCGTATTCAGACACGTGGTTTTGATAAACACAACAACATGCAATGGGCTAATTTTATGGTGCAACCGCGCCATAACCCTTATTACAACGGTAAAGATGCGTATGAGCCAGTACTGGCATTTATTTGTCAATTTATGGAATATGGCCGCGAGCATGTAATGCCACAGCATGAACAGTGGCAAAGCGATGATAAGCCCTTTGCATTTTTTGATGATGAAAAACCAAAAGACTTTGAGCAGCAATTAAATGCAGTGTTAACACATTTATCAGAGAACGATACAGATATCCCGCTTGATAAAGACAACTTGCCTATTCCTCCAGCATGAATACGGTTAAGTAAAAAACAATGACATTAATTAAACCAATTTACCCAGTACCATTAATCAATAAAATAAAAGCGTTGCTGGCATTTAAATTGCCTAGCTCAGAGATGCCACCACCGCCGATCATCTATGTTGATGATAATGCCTGTAAGCTTAGCAACAACTCTATTAAAGCACGTAATATGGGCATTATCCCGATGTTATTCATGGTGTCATTTATTGCGTTTTACCAGGTAGTTGGTTTTTATTCTATGTGGAAGTCAGTTGAACAGGAAACTTTGGAATATATTGACTCTTATAAAAAAAAATACGGAGAAAACTATTTTTTATCTTCCACTTTACCCCCCGTGAGGAAAAATATTTATGAACGGCTTGATGAAAATGGCAAAATGTCATTAAGCCGCTATATGCATTATCACTACTATGAAACCGCTGATGTTGGCGGTACGTTTCGCCTTAAGCGAGATATAATTTTATCCATCTTTATTATACTAACACTTCCGCCCTTATTGTATTTTTTGATCTTTTTTAAACGCCAAGCGCCGATGGTGTTTGACCGTAATCGGCAAATTGTTTATCACTGGTATAAGGGCAACGTTCGCGCCCAGCATTTTAAAGACCTACGAATACATGAAGACTCTCAAATGATGCGTATTCAAACGCGCAGCCTTGGTAAGCGCGGTGACATGCAATGGGCAAACTTTATGGTGCAACCTCGTCATAATCCTTATTACAACGGCAAAGATGCGTACGAGCCAGTATTGGCATTTATTTGCCAATTTATGGAATATGGCCGCGAGCATGTAATGCCACAGCATGAACAGTGGCAAACCGATGACAAACCCTTTGCATTTTTTGATGATGAAAAACCAAAAGATTTTGCGCAGCAGCTAAATGCGGTGTTAACACATTTATCGGAGAATGATACAGATATCCCGCTTGATAAAGACAATTTACCCATTCCCCCTGTGTGAATAAGGTAAGGGCTGATGGTTTTAGAACTTCAAAAGCGCTTTATAACCACCCCAGTAATGCTGAGTTTAGAGCGCTGCGCCCTGATCCAAACTTAATTTACCCGGGCGATGAAATTACCATACCACCTAAAAAAGAAAAGTTTATGCCGCTGCGCACCAGTAGCGTAAACACCTTTGTAGTACAAAACGAAAAAGAATATTTTCGCCTGCAAATAATTCATGAAGATGGTGATGACATCACTGGCAAACGTATTGTACTCAACATAGGCAGCCAAACTATCGATACCGTTTTACCGAGCGACGGCCTAGTTGAAGTTGAGCTAAACGAAAACGACACCCTCACCGCTCAAGTCGATTTATACCTCAAGGAAGATCAAAGCTCACCCAGTGAAAGTTTTACCGCACAAGTTGGTCATTTAGACCCAATAGACACGCTTTCAGGCGTGCAAGCGCGTTGTAATTTACTGGGCTTTGACTGCGGTAAGGTAGATGGCATTAATGGCCCAAAAACCAAAGCCGGGGTAAAAGAATTTCAATATGAGCACGAACTTGAAGTCGATAGCATTGCGGGGCCTAAAACCAAAGCAAAATTACAGCAAGTATTTGGGAGTTAAAATGAGTGCTTTACAGTGTACGCCCATGCAAGTAAATAATATAAATAAAAAGTATATTACAGATCCAAAAATCACCTTTGCATACCAGTTAAATTTAACTAAATCATCGGCCAAACCAATAAACCCGCTCAATGAGAAAATTATTTTGGAACATGTGGAAAGCTGTTGGCGCCAAGAATGCCCTGTTGGAGAACGGCGTATTGTAGATACAGATTGGGTTCGGCTCACGTTTAAAAAAATCCCTACAGAAGGTACATTTAATTTATTACAAGATCCTAATGACGGGGCTGAGCCTTTTTATATATTTGAACGAGTGCCTTATGCACAGCTCAGTGGTCAAACACCGCAAGCAGAATTAATGCCAAGCATTAATATAGATGATGAGTGAATTTATTATAAATAATATAGATTTATAAGATAAATCTATTAATAAATTCACACCGCATATACTAGGATTATCCATGTTATTAATCCCACGGAACAAAACCCGATTTAAACCGTTTTTACACAACATAACGGATATAAAGGCGTTTAGTAAAAGCGTGCGTAGCAGCGCAATGATATTGCTAAGTATTACTACATTGCTATTAACTGCGTGTGGCGGTGAAGTTAAACCACCAGAAAAACAAGTTGTTGAAGAGCAACCAAGCCGATTTAGTAAAGATAAAATGGCGTATCGTCATACATACCACCCTGAATGGCCAAAAGAGGTGCGCAATGAGGTGTATGGCGATAAAGAAACGTTTTCAACTCCGCGAATTTTATTTAGTACCGACATAGAGTGGACGGGGCAAACTACATTATTTTCTGCGCGCATGGATGGCTCTGATAGGCGCCGGATTATTCCCGAAACTGCATTTAATGATAAATGGATGGTTGGGCTACATAAGCCTGAGCGCTCGCCAGATAACCGCTACATTGCTTTATCTATGGATACAACAGAGCACGGTTTTACCCGTGAGCTGTGGGACACTAAAACCCAACAGTTTATTTTTATGAGTAAAGGCTATGGTCATGCCCATTTTAACTGGACCAAAGACAGTGAAAATGTGATTTTTTACGCCAGTGGTAAGCATTATAACTACCATGTGCCTACAAAAAAGCTCACTGAGCGGCCAATTATTTACTCTAATGGCTTGTTTTTATTGCCAGATGGTAAAACTTTTTTAGCCGATAAAAAAAATAAATATTGGTTACATGATTTTAATGGCGACGTGAATGAAAAGGTTGATTTAGGCTATAACACCCATTTTACTATGAAGTATTTAGAAGTATCCCCCTTTGGCGTTTATATTTATTTTGTATCAGAGGGGCTTGGGGCCGCGCAAAATTATTGGATTAATTTATCAGACCCCAGCAAGCGCATTATACTACCAAGGAAAGCAGGGACGTTTTTTTTCTCAGATAAAAAAATAAAGTGTTAACTAGGAGGTTTAAAGATTCGACTGATTTAATGGGAAATGGTCAGACTTATTTAGATTATTTTTTTTATGAATTCGATTTAAATACTCAGCAAACACGAGAAATACCCATCAAAGAAAGTAATATTTGGGGCATGATGCGAGTATATATTTATGGCGTGTTTAATATCAAGGATGAATAATGACAGAGCAATTTAATACAGGGATTTGTAGCTTCCCTAAAGCGTATTTACTCACGGGTTATGTAAATGAAGGTAAGCCAATTAGTAAGCTCACCCCGCTGTTTAACCGTGTGGTGGTGGCTGATAGTAATGAAGCGACACCAATACTATTAAGTAGTGATGAAGGTGCGGTGTTAGAAACTGTTGATGGCAAGCAGTTGACAACACGAAACCCGTTTCATGCTCCGATACCTAGAAATCCTCACATAGCTGCGATCGCAACCAATCTACACAGTACAATCAAGGACTATTGATGTCATTAATCTCAGTAAAAAACTCACTTCTAACGCCGCTGTTAACTAAGTCATTTTCACGCCGTGCAATCATAATGTTACTAAGTGTCGCTACGTTGCTATTAACAGGCTGTGGTGATGAAGTTAAACCACCAGAAAAACAAACGGCTGAACAAGAACAACCTAGCCGGTTTAGTAAAGGTAATTTTGCATATCGCCACACATACCATCCTGAGTGGCCTAAAGAGGTGCGCAATGAGGTGTATGGCGATAAAGAAACATTTTCAACCCCACGTATTTTATTTAGTGCTGATATAGAGTGGATGGAGCAAACTACATTATTTTCTGCACGTATGGATGGCTCTGATAGGCGCCGCATTATTCCCGAAACCGCATTTACTGATAAATGGATGGTTGGGCTACATAAACCTGAGCGCTCGCCAGATAACCGCTACATTGCTTTATCTATGGATACAACAGAGCACGGCTTTACCCGTGAGCTGTGGGACACTAAAACCCAACAGTTTATTTTTATGAGTAAAGGCCATGGTTATGCGCATTTTAATTGGACTAAAGACAGTGAAAATGTGATTTTTTACGCCAGTGGTAAACATTATAACTACCACGTACCCACTAAAACACTTACTGAGCGGCCAATTATTTACTCTAATGGCTTGTATTTATTGCCAGATGGTAAAACCTTTTTAGCACATAAAAAAAATGAGTATTGGTTGCATGATTTTAATGGCGATGTGATAGAGAAGGTCGATTTAGGGTATAACAACCACCTTTCTATGCGTAGTTTTAAGGTATCACCTTTTGGTGATTATATTTATTTTGTATCAGAGGGGCTTGGGGCAGCGCAAAATTACTGGATTAATTTATCAGACCCCAGTAAGCGCATTATATTGCCAAAAAAAACATGGAGTTATTTTTTCTCAGATAAAAAAAATAAGGTATTTTCGAAATACCTAAAAAAGACTAAAAAGCCAATTGGTACTGGTGGTTTTTTTTATGATGTGTACCTTGAGGAATATAACCTTATTACAAAAGAAAAAAAGTCCATACTAATTAAAGAGACCAACATTTGGGGTATGGGCAGTATACGTATTTTAGATGTGTTTAATATCAAGGATGAATAATGACAGAGCGATTTAATACAGGAATATGTAGCTTCCCTAAAGCGTATTTATTGACGGGCTATGTGAATGAAGGTAAGCCAATTAGTAAGCTCACCCCGCTGTTTAACCGTGTGGTGGTGGCTGATAGCGATGGAGCTGCCCCAATACTGTTAAGTAGTGATGAAGGTGCGGTGCTTGAGGCTGTTGATGACAAGCAGTTAACAACACGAACACTGTTTCATGCCCATAAAACCCGACCTATTATAGTGCCGCCGGTTGATGCGATAAGCTTGTTAGCGGCAAGCCAAGGTGATAAGTGGTTTGATGCGTTTAAAACTCAACTAGAAAGCTATAAGGGTAAAACTAATACTCTCAGCTACAAAGAAATTGCAGTTGCAGATTTACAACGCCCCGACACTAATAATAAAGATACAACCTACAGCGACTGGTATAATGAACACATTATTAAATGCAAGGTAACCCATATTTATGGTTATGTTATACCCAAAACACGGGCGCTGTTGCTCAGTGTAAATCGCTCTATTCCGCTGGCAACTGGCGATGGTAATGTTGAAATAATAAAAGGTGCTGAAGCGCCAATTAAAGGTTTTTTTGATATAGCAAAAGCCAAGAAAGAAGAAAGTAAAGTTTATAGTGCAGTTATAAATAATAATGATCAAAAACTGAGGGCTGGTTTATATAAAATCCGGATAAAGTTAGACGCTTTAGAGTTAGAAAAAAGGCTTTATCTTTGGAGTCAAAACGCTCTTAACTATGACGAAGATGGCACCCCTTATTACGAACTCAGCGAAATGTTGCATTTTGACATTCAAAATGAAGCGGGTGAATTTGATATTATTAACTGCGATCCAATTTCAGTTGAAGAGTCACTGATTAAGCAGTTTCCGAGTTATTACACCCACTTAATCAACTTTGCAAAAAACACGGCCTCTGCCCCTGAGGCTTTTGATCCTAATGAGCCAAAAAAAGGCTTGCCTGAATATGGCTCGCCTGATGCCAAAATGCCGAATAGCAAACCTACGGCAATTGCCAGTGGTTTTTTAGATTACTGTACAAACTGGGAGTTAACTAAAACCCGCGCCAGCCTTGCTGCGGGCTTTTTAGTTGCCGACATGCAGCAATATGTTGATGCCGATGGCGTACACTATGATAACCGAGGGAAATTTGCCAAGTTAGTAGCTAAAACGCTGCATACACACTTTCAAACTAACCAAGACCCTGCAGTATCAGCAATGCTTGATGCTACCTTTGCACTTGATAGCGGTGTTGATGCCTGGGCTAAAATGAGGGAGGCATTAACTAACCCCAGTGGCGTGACAACAAGCGATGCATTAAGCAAATACTTCTTGCCTTTTAGTAAATCGCATCCATTAACTGAAAATGAGAGACTGCAATTCAATAATACCTTCGGTAGTAAGTTAGGTATTCCTGCGAGCGTACTTAACGTATTAGATAAGTCTATTAATACCGTTAATTTAGCTGTAAGTATTAGCGCGTTTAGTAAGGCGACCATATCGTATTTTGGTGAAGCGGAAAACACCTTAAACACCAGTGTTAGTCATTATAAAAGAGTAGCTGATGATTATTTTGCCCGTTTAAGCGAGCGCGAAGTAAGCCACGATGTAGTTATTCAAAGCCAGTTTGAACTTGATAGTGACGTTGTGAGTGAGCGGTACCAAAATGAAATAATATCGCGTAGCCAAATTATTGTTGAAGGGCTGCTCGCAAACCCTAATGCAATGGTTGATATTTCAGGGTATACCTGTGATATAGGTGGCGTTGAATATAATAAAAAGCTGTCTTTAAGGCGCGCTGAGGCTGTTAAAACTATTTTAGCTGAGCAAATGATTAGCCGCGGTATGGATCATAACCAAGTTGAATCTCGCATGCGGGTATATGGGTACGGCATGCTTGAGAACGTGGTTGATAACGACTCAGAAAGCCAACGTGCAATTAACCGGCGGGTAAGCCTTAAAGCTTATATTGTCAGTAGCCTTGCTGTAAGTGCTTCTCGTGAGGGGCTGAATAATTTAGAACGTTACCGTAGCTTAAGTGTTGAGAAAAAAATAGCACGCTCAAAAGAGGGCGACAAAGCATTAATGGCCGCGCTTGACACTGCGCTTGCGGTATTAAGTGTAATACCTCATACCGCGCTTGTGGCACGTTCAATTGGGCTTGCTAAAGCGGTGGTAGACGCCGCGCCTGTTGTTACTCGTGGCGTTGCTGCCTTAGCTGATGAAATAATGACAGATAATATATGCAAACAATATTTAGCGGTTGATGATAGGCAAAAACAGCAAAGCGAACGAAGTAGCGCCAACCAAGCATTAACGCGTGATTTAGTCAAAGAGATGAACAGTAACCACACCATTGCTAATAGCACTTTATGGGCGGCGCAATACAGAGTAAGAGCTGAAGCCATTGCGGGTTTAGTGGGGTTACTACTGAGAGCGCAAGTGTATGCAAGCAGCAAAGAAGACTATATCAACAATGCAAAAAAATTAGAGATTCAGGCCTATATTGAAAACTTTCTACTTGGCGATGAGTGGGCGTACCCGCTAATAGATAATGCGGTAATAAAAATGGATACGTTTTGGGTTAACTTAGTTGAAAACGTAAATAAAATGAAAGGCTCTGGTGCCGCTGAGCGGGAATACCAATTAACCTATGGTGTAAACCAAGACTTTAAATTAACCGCCGCAAGTAATCGTAAAACGTTATACGACAACCACGTACAAGTAATAGATGATAATAGATCAACTGCAAGTTGGCTAAGTGTAATTAGCCCTGCGCTTGGGTTTTATATGATGTCTAAAGCGCCAGTGTCTTCCTTGCAAGGTTACTTACAAACACAGTATCAAAAGTATTTTCCGATACATACCTTAGGCACCAATGAGCTTGACAACTTTATTGATACTTTTGACCCATTAATGATGCAATACGGTGAAGCAAATTATCATTGTAGTGTGATGTATTACCAAGATGTTAATACTAAAAAATGGCACTTAATGAGTGATTTAGGGGATGAATCAATTACCCCATTTACACCGGTTAGAGTGCTGGTGGTGTTTGATGAAACAATGGCCCACATAGCACCACTCACATTTGAAGTGCAACGCATTGATGGTTGGGATGTAACCAGTATTAAGTATTCAGAGCTTGCGCGTGCGCTGACCAAAGATGAGCTATTTATTAATCAAGACGGTTTTGATGAATCGCGTTATATAGGCATGGTTGGCTGTGTATTTCAGCCATTTTATCAACTTGGGCCTAAAACGTATTTAGGTATAAAGCCAACCGCACACCAAGGGGCCTTTTTATTACCCGGGATAAATACCGTTGATGATTATGCTGACTCTGGTCGCCTCAGTAATATGCGCTATAGAATTATGTGCCAAGTGGCTGGCACGGCAAGTGTAGATTTACCGCTTAAACAAACACCTTCACAAGGCCCCGTTGAGTTTGATGGGGTATTTAGTTTTATTGAAGACGACTTTTTAGTGAGTGTTGATAAAGAAAAACACAGCTCACTGTTAATTAAAGACTACCTAACGAGCTATGATTCAAGCTTTGCCTACCCTGCGTTATTTGATGGTGAGAAAACCGTTACTATGGCAATTAGAATTGGGGGCGAAGGCGCGCCATTTATCTCATTAGCGAATTTAAACAATGAGTATTTAGAGGGACCTTACAAAAAAACTATTAATGAAGAGCTGTATAAGCGCGAGCTTAGGGCAATTGAAAATAAAAACAACCTTACCATCACTCGCCACGGTAATAGCCTTAAAATTAAAAAATATGATTGGGATACTGAAATAGAAGTGTTTGTCGTGGTAACCGCCGATGAGTTACTTGAAAGTAATTATAGCAAAGACCTGATCAACCTTAACCCCAATACTATTCCGTGCTCTTTAAGTATGGCGGGTATTTCGTCAAGTTGGCTTAAAGACAGTGAGTTGCAAGGGCCTACTTATTCCAGTAATTTAATTAATATTGGTGAAATTGAGCGTTCTTTAACAGGTGGTTTTAACAGAGGCAAAATACGTGGTAATCACTATAAACTAACAAGACGACGTAAAGTTAAAGAGCAATTTCAACTTCGCGATTTTATCTCATTTTTAAAAGATGATTCTCCAGAGGTACTCTCGTTGTTTAATTGGCATAACAAAAAAGCTGAGTTAGATAAGCAAGGCCAAACTGAGAAAAAGCATTTGTATGTCGCACGTTTTAAACTGGATTATAAAACCCCTAAAGGTAATACCGTAAAAGGTATTCGCCCTTTTGGTAACGTGGATATAAACGCTAATGGCTCGGTTGATGAATCACCTAAACTATGTTTTAAAGAATTTAGAACGGCTGGTAATTCAGGTATAAACGTTGCCGACTTTAGCACTGTTGATGGCTTGTTATTCGATGATACATACAGTCACGGCTTTGCCCTAGAGGTGGACTTACCGAAATCAGTAATCAATAACGCGCCATGGTCTAAAGCAATGAATAGTAAACGCTATAACAAACTCGAACCGCACTTAAACGATCACCAAAAAGGTTTTTATCATTCAAATGAGATGACGGCTGATGAGGTCAAGGAATGGTTTGAATTACATTCGAAAAGTTTAGATGAAGTCAGTATCGAGGCGATTAATGTTCGCAAATTAAGCGATTAAACATTGCGTAAATAAAGAGCTCATTGATATGGGCTTTTTTATTTAGATTTTTATAAAAGGATTTTTAAGGTGTTTTTTAAAAAGGGCTATACGGTATCCGTATTTGTGTTTATAGCTTTATTAACCGGTTGCTCTGAGCCATCTTCACAAGGCTCTGAGCAGGCAGAGGTTGATGTTGCTAAATACCCATGGGCTAAAGAACATCAAGACCACCCTGAGTGGCCGATGGAAATACGTGAAGAGGTGTATGGCGATGCAGATACATTTTCATCCCCGCGGTTAATGTTTTGGAATAAATACAAATACAGTGAGGTACGCACGCTGTGGTCATCAAGACTCGATGGCTCAGACAGGCGTCGTATTATTCCTGAAGAGGTGTTTATAGAGTTCAGGCCTGTAGGGCTGCATAAATCAAATCGCTCACCAGATAATCGTCATATCGCTATTTCAGGGTATTTAAATAACAGAGCGACGCGCCAGCTATACGACACTAAAGAGAAAAAGCTCATTACCATGTCGGGCGGTGGAGGTTACCCATCATTTAACTGGACCTTAGACAGTGACAATGTGATTTTTTATGCAGATGGTAAACATTACAACTACAAGGTATCAACAGCAACACTTACACAGCGCGAAATAATTTACTCTGACGAGTTATTTTTACTCCCGGGCGATAAAGAGTTTTTAGCGGTAAAGCACGATGGCTTTTGGATACATAAGTTTAATGGTGAAGTAGTGCGCAAAGTTAATTTTGGTTTTCCGAAAGCGTGGGAAATGAAAAACCACCGTATTTCACCTGATGGTAAGTATTTAGCGTTTATGACTCACTCAAGGCCGAAAGCACATTTTCATTGGGTGAATATTGCTAACCCAGAAATAAAGAACTCAGAAATAGGAGAAGGTAATGGCGTTATCTTCTCTAATAAAGAAGATTATCAGTTTGAATATACCAATCGCAATTTGCCTGAGCGTAATGAGAAAGGGTGGTTCCTTTCAGAGCGTATTATAAGAACAATAAACATAGTGACAGGCGAGCAATCAGAAGCATTAGAAAAAGAGAATAATATTTGGGGTATGGGCTCAATATACCCTATAGCAATTACGAATTCGGCAATGCAAGGAAGTTAATATGCATGAACTAAGCAAAGGATCTGCAAGCCCACTTGTTTATTTGTTGACAGGTTATGTTGAAAATAATAAACCGATTCCATCGATGTGAAAGTAGGTTCAATATGGCTCAAATCATTTCGGCTCTTCGGCCATAAAGTGAGTAATGACACTTTTTAATCATTAAACATGTGATTACTTTACAAACTTAAATAAAAGTGACAAAACTTATCTAATCGGGGATCACTTTAAAGCCGATTTAATTATGGTGACAAGAAACGTGTTTTGTATTTTTAATCTTATTATTTAAGGTATGTTAGTTTATATTTTCTTTGTGGTTGTGTTTTAAAGGTGTTTTGTGAAATTTTTATGCTTGCTTCGATCTCTCTGTAATGTTAAAAATAGGCTTCACTGAACACACACATTTAGTAAAGATGATGCAAAATACACAGTTAATTACATTAAAACTAAACCTCCTGCTGCTAACGTATGTGAGCGGGCATTAGTGTATCTTCATTAAAAAACATTAAAAGACCCCGCAAAATGCGGGGTTTTTTTTATCTCGCAATTAGGGTAGCTGAGAATTAAGGGTAGATTATGCAGGATAAAGACAAGGTATGGATTTTCGACACCACATTACGTGACGGTGAGCAGGCGCTTAAAGCAAGCCTAACTGAAGATGATAAAATTCAACTGGCACACACGATCAGCCGCCTAAATGTGGATGTGATGGAAGTGGGCTTTCCGGTTTCGAGCCCTGCCGATTTTCGTTCAGTACAACGCATTGCGACTGAAGTAAAAGGTCCTATTATCTGTGGCTTAGCTCGCTCTGTTGCTAAAGACATTGAAGCCTGCGGCGAAGCACTTCGCACAGCACAGCAAAGCCGTATTCATACTTTTATCGCTACCAGCCCATTGCACTTAGAGCACAAATTACGTATGAGCTTAGATGACGCTACAGCCATGGCGGTTAAATCAATCAAACTTGCTCGTAACTATACCGATGATGTGGAATTTTCATGTGAAGATGCCGGCCGTACACCGCATTGGGATTTATGCAAAATTGTTGAACAGGCCATCAATGCCGGTGCTTCAACAATTAATTTACCCGATACCGTTGGTTTTGTAACACCAGACGAGTACGCGGCGATGATCCATCATTTAATGAATAATGTGCCTAATATTGATAAAGCCCGTTTAAGTGTGCATTGCCATAACGACTTAGGCTTAGCGGTGGCAAACTCTGTTGCAGCTGTTCAAGCTGGCGCACGCCAAATTGAATGTACTATCAATGGTATTGGTGAACGTGCGGGTAACTGCTCGCTTGAAGAAGTGGCGATGATTATGAAAATGCGCCAAGACCACTTAAAAGTACACACTGATATTCGCAGTGAAGAAATTTACCGCGCATCACGCCAAGTGGCAAAAATTTGTAATATGCCAGTGCAGCCTAACAAAGCGATTGTGGGCGAAAACGCCTTTGCGCACAGTTCTGGCATTCACCAAGATGGTGTATTAAAAGCGCAAAATACCTATGAGATTATGTCGCCAGAAAGCGTAGGTGTACCAAACAACCAATTAAATATGACTTCACGCTCAGGTCGCCACGTTATTGAACATCGTTTAGAGGAGCTAGGTTACCAAAAGTCTGATTACGATATGGATAGCTTGTATGCAAGCTTCTTAGCCTTAGCTGATCAGAAGGGCACGGTTTACGACTATGATCTTGAAGCGATGATTTATTTTAATCAAATCAGTGATAAAGACGAAAAATACCAATTAGAGTTTGTTAACTCTACCTCTAACTCGCAGTCAGTGGCGAGCTCAACGATTGGCATGACTATCGGTGGCGAATCGAAACAAGAAGCCGCAACCGGCAATGGCCCAGTTGAAGCGTCATTCTTAGCGATTGAGCGCTTAACGGGTATGGCTGTTGAAATGATAGAGTTTAATTTAGAAGCCACCGGTGAAGGCGCAAGTTCACTGGGGCAAGTCAATATTATAGCTAAATACGATGGTCGTCCTTATCACGGTGCGGGCATTGCAGCGGATGTGGTTGAAGCGTCAGTACGCGCCATGATCCGTGTTTATAACTTAATTTATCGTGCACAAAAAGTGTCTGATTTAAAACAACAAAGGAAAGCAGGATGAGTCAAACAAATTATAGCGTTGCGGTATTAGCAGGCGACGGTATCGGCCCAGAAGTAATGGCAGCAGCAGAAAGTGTACTTGATGCTGTAAGTAACAAGTTTGGCTTTACCATGACTCGCCATCCTCATGCGATTGGCGGTGCGGCAATTGATGAATTTGGCAAAGCATTACCAGATACAACACTTGCAGCCTGTGAAAAGGCTGATGCGATTTTATTTGGCTCAGTCGGAGGCCCGAAATGGGAGCATTTACCGGCAAATGAACAACCAGAGCGCGCCTCTTTATTGCCACTGCGTAAGCACTTTGGACTGTTTTGTAATTTACGCCCAGCACAGCTATTACCAGCATTAAGTGCAGCTTCGCCACTGCGAGCAGATATAAGTGAGCGTGGCTTTGATATTTTATGTGTGCGTGAATTAACCGGTGGTATTTATTTTGGTGATAAAGGCCGTACTGGTGAAGGTGCTGATGAAGCTGCATTTGATACACAAACTTACTCACGCAAAGAAATAGAACGTATTGCGCGTTTTGCCTTTGAAGCGGCAAAGTTGCGTAGCAATCATGTTACCTCAGTAGATAAAGCGAACGTACTTGCATCAAGTGTATTATGGCGTGAAGTGGTGACAGAAATAAGCAAAGACTACCCAGAAGTCAGCCTAGATTACATCTATGTTGATAATGCAGCGATGCAACTAGTTAAGCAACCAAGCCAGTTTGACGTATTGCTTTGCGATAACTTATTTGGTGATATTTTGTCAGATGAGTGCGCGATGATCACCGGCTCTATGGGGTTATTACCTTCAGCCAGTTTGAATCAATCGGGTTTTGGTATGTATGAACCTGCTGGTGGCTCTGCACCTGATATTGCAGGAAAAGGTATTGCTAACCCAATCGCACAAATTTTAAGTGCTGCACTGATGTTGCGTTATTCGCTAGGCCAAGACGAAGCGGCGCGTAGTATTGAAAAAGCAGTCGCCGAAGCCGTTGAGGCAGGCGTTGGTACGCCAGATATTTATCCAAATGGCGGATATACGACTAGTGATGTTGCAGCAGCAATCGTTTCACGCATCTAAATATTTTCATAGCCGAAGCACCGTTATGCTTCGGCTCAAAACAGCATTAGGGAATGAGCAAGTGGCCCAAACTTTATACGACAAAATCTGGCAAGCACATGTAGTGGCCAGTATTAATGAGCAAACCGACTTACTTTATATTGACCGTCACTTAGTCCACGAAGTAACCTCGCCGCAAGCGTTTGCAGGCCTTCGTGAAAAAAGCCGTAAAGTACGTTGCCCAGAAAAAACCATCGCGACCATGGATCATAATGTATCGACCAAAAGCCGATCACTTGATGCTGCCAGCGAAGTATCAAAGAACCAATTAATGGCGCTTGATGCAAACTGTAAAGAATTTGGCATTACGCTTTACGATTTAAATTCAATTAATCAAGGCATTGTGCATGTAATGGGGCCTGAGCAAGGGATTACCTTGCCTGGCACTACCATAGTCTGTGGTGATAGTCATACTTCAACGCACGGTGCATTTGGTGCATTGGCTCACGGTATTGGCACCTCTGAAGTTGAACATGTACTCGCGACGCAAACGCTACAGCAGAAAAAAGCCAAGTCTTTAAAAATTCAAATTAATGGTGTATTACGCCCAACTGTGACAGCCAAAGATTTAATAATGGCGGTGATTGGCAAGCTTGGTACCGCCGGTGGTACAGGTTATGTAGCTGAGTTTTGTGGTGAAGGCATTGAAGCACTGTCAATGGAAGCGCGTATGACATTGTGTAACATGAGTATTGAAATGGGCGCGAAAGCCGGTTTAATTGCTTCGGACCAAATTACGTATGATTACTTAAAAGGTCGCCCGTTTTCACCAAAAGGCGCTGATTTTGATGCCGCGGTTGCTTATTGGGAAACGCTAAAAACCGACGAAGGCGCGCAATTTGATTTAGAAGTGGAACTAGAAGCGAGTAGCATTCAGCCGCAAATTACGTGGGGCACGAGCCCTGAGCAAGTAATTGGTGTGGATGAATTTATACCCGATCCAGATAAAGAACCTGATTTAATTAAAGCCGATGCAATTCGTAGTGCACTTAAATACATGGACTTAAAAGCGGGAGAAAAACTGTCATCAGCAAGCGTTGATACCGTATTTATTGGCTCATGTACTAACAGCCGTATTGAAGATTTACGTGCTGCTGCTCATATCGTGCAAGGCAAACAAGTAGCCGCGGGTGTTGAAGCGTTAATTGTACCAGGTTCAGGCTTGGTGAAAAAACAAGCCGAAGACGAAGGCTTAGCTGATATTTTTAAAGCCGCAGGCTTTGAATGGCGCGAGCCGGGTTGTTCAATGTGCTTAGCAATGAATGATGACCGTTTAGGTGCAGGCAAGCGCTGTGCATCTACCTCAAACCGTAATTTTGAAGGTCGCCAAGGCCGTGGCGGACGTACACACTTAGTTAGCCCTGCAATGGCCGCAGCGGCAGCAATACATGGTCGATTTGTTGATATTAGAGGAGAAGCTTAATGAGCACTTATTTTAGCGGCTTAATGGCCCCACTAGATAAAAACAACGTTGATACTGACCAGATAATTCCTAAGCAGTTCTTAACGTCAACCAGCCGCGATGGTTTTGATGCTGCGTTATTTTATGATTGGCGTTATTTAGATAACGACGAGCCAAATCCTGATTTTATATTAAATCGTGCCTGTTACCAAGGTGCGCAAATACTGCTAACTCGCGATAACTTTGGCTGTGGCTCATCACGTGAGCACGCACCGTGGGCGCTTAAACAATACGGTTTTGAAGTGATTTTGGCAGAAAGCTTTGCTGATATTTTCTTTAATAACTGCGGTAATAACCAAATGCTTGCGATTGCATTACCAGCGCAAACATTGGAAGACTTATTTGTACTGAGTGAACAGCACGACGATATTCATATCGACATCGATCTTGAAAATCAGGTGCTTACCAGTAACAAGTTTGCGCCAATCAGCTTTGATATTCGCAAAGACGTAAAAGAGCGTTTATTAAGTGGCTTAGATTTTATCGGCGTGACCGAAACCCTAAACCCACAAATCGACGCCTTTGAAGCTAAGCTTAACGCCGAGCGCCCTTGGCAGTAGTGGTTTAAAAGTTATTAAATGATGAAACGCGGCTCAGGCCGCGTTTTTTATTGCTGCGGGTAAAAATAGTTGCTAACTTCGAGGCATGCTCGCCACTCATAAAAATTGAAAGAAACATTTATGCAAACCCTTTCCCCAAAAAACATAGGCATTATCTTAGGTGCACTTTATGGTATTGCAATGCGGGTATTCGTAGAGTTTGGTAATACGATGAACTTTAGTAGCCTTGTTACTATCTCTTTTATGTTTTTAGTTCCTGTGGCCATTGGTTATATTCGTATTTTTTATGAGTGCAAAGCCAACCAATCAATGTCTTACAAACAAATGGCTGTTAAGGCTTGGCAGCCTATTTTTGTGTTTTTACTGGTGAGTGTAGCGACGTTGCTCGAAGGTAGTATTTGTGTGGCTATGGCATTGCCCGCTTTTATGCTGTTTGCAAGTATTGGCGGGATGTTAGCTGGTTTTGTCCACCGTACGTGGGTACAAAAAGATAAAAAAGTATTAATGTCTATAGCCTTTTTACCTTTGGTATTATCGCCACTTGAAGTTAATTTTTTAGCGCTTTCGCAAACCTATGAAGTGAAAAACGATATAGTAATACACGCCCCGATTGAGGTTGTTTGGCGCCAATTGGCTGATGTAAGCTACATAGAAGAAGGGGAGTTTCCACTGTCATTTTCTCAGTTCATTGGTATTCCCCGACCTTTGCAAGCGGACATGGATGCAAATGGGGTCGGCGCTATAAGGACGAGCAAATGGCAAAAAGGAGTCGTATTTAAAGAAGTGATTACAGATTGGCAGCCTAATCAGCATATGCTTTATCAGTTTGATATCGACCCTGATTTAATTCCCGACAAGGCGCTTGATAAACATGTAAAGCTAGGTGGTGAGTATTTTTCTCCGCTTTATGGTGGCTACTACCTAACTCTCACGTCTGATGGTCACACACGGTTAACCTTAAAAACCACTGTTCAAGACAATACAAACTTTGGTATTTATTCGCGGTTTTGGGGGGAAGTGATTTTTCAGGACTTTCATTACTCTTTGCTCACATTACTTAAAAAAAGAGCTGAGAAGGCCGTATAAAGTTTAGCGATATCCACTTAACGAGAATATTTTCTTTGTATGTACAATCACGCTAAGCTAGGACTTTATATTTTTAGGAACATGCTATGAAATTATTAACTGCTGCGACTTTATTGTTGGCATCTACTGCGGCATTTGCGCGCCCTGCGCCTTTGGTGTCTATTCCAAGCCATGATGGCTTTTTTGAAAATATAGCCGCTCATTGTGGTAAAGCGTATGAAGGTAAAGTTACGGTTGATAATGCTGCTGGTCCTAGCTCGTTTGCGGGTAAAAAGCTGGTTATGCATGTTCGCCGTTGTGATGAGCGAGAGCTTCAAGTCCCGTTTCATGTTGGCGATGATGCGTCACGTACGTGGATCATCACAAAAACAGGCAGTGGTTTGAGCTTAAAGCACGATCATCGCCATAAAGACGGCACTGATGATGTATCAACTATGTATGGTGGTCATACGGTTGATGCGGGCTTTGAAAGCGTGCAGTCATTTCCTGCAGATCAATATTCAAAAGAATTGTTTGTGAGCCAAGGTATACCGCAATCAATGGGTAATACGTGGCAGATGTATATTTACCCTGAAAAATTTACTTATCGCTTGATTCGTCAAGGCCGTGAGTTCCGCGTTGATTTTGATTTAACTAAACCAATTACACCACCTGCTGCGCCTTGGGGCTATAAAGACTAAAAAAGTAAAAATTAATCTTTTGTGGGTTCTGTCTCACATTGCAGTAATACTGTTAAAGGTGGCTGATAGGGGCGAGGTTTGCTAGGGAAGCGCTCATACTCTTGTACGCCATCAGTCACTTTTAACATAAAAGAGCTGCCCTTACATAAGCGCTGAGCATGGCGTAGTAAAAACACAGATTGTTTTTGGAAGTGCTGATAGCTGTCTGATTGTATTTCGAGGCGATAGTTATTATCGTCAATTTGAGTTTGGTGATAATGCACTTCATGATCAAAATCATAGCGCTTTTCGGTTTTGCCTACCTCTGCGTGTGTCACGGCACAACTTACCAATAGCATTAAACTACCGCTTAATTTTAAGTTCCGTGCTATCTTTCCTCTCATAAACCTTACACTCCATTATTGTATTGCGTCGGCGATTTAACTACAGTGGTAAATCATGATCTAAGTCTAACACCCAAAAAGGGAAAATGTGATGTTCAAACAAATAAAACAGCTATTTTCAACTTTTAATGAACAGCCAACTCAGATGCAAGAACATGATCTGAAAACGGCTGTAGCGGCACTATTGATTGAAGTAATGCGGGCTGATACCCAGCAGCAGGACGATGAACTTAAAACGTTAACTTTCACACTTAAAAAGTATTTTCAGTTAACGGATGAAGAAGTTGATGAGCTTATGCAAAGTGCGGGTAAAAGCTTAGATGAAGCGATTGACTACTTTCAGTTTTCTAAACAAATTAATAATCAGTGCAGCGCGCAGCAGCGCATAGATATCGTGGAGTTATTATGGCGATTAGCGTATGCCGATGGTGAGTTAGACCCACAAGAGGAGTATGTTATTCGCAGGGTAGCAAACTTATTGTATGTTACCCATGAGGATTTTATCGCTGCTAAGTTAGCAGCGACCAAAATTTAGCAATTACTTGTTTAGTTTGCTGGCAACGCTTACTAACTGCTGTGCAAGGCCGGCTACTTTTTCTGCTGTAGCAGGGTCATTAATGCGACCATTTTCATCAAGTACAGTGTGGATGGCTGGCACTGCAAGTTGGTCAGCCAGCACTAAGCTACCGATACCCGATAGAATATCGCGAACATGGTTTAATCCGCGCAGGCCACCTAAACCACCAGGCGAAGAGGCATAAAGCGCAGTTACTTTATTACGAAATGCAGGCACTGCACCTTGCTCTGTGCGCGAAGCCCAGTCAATAGCGTTTTTAAGTACGGCGGTAATCGAACCGTTATATTCAGGACTTGCAAGCAAAATACCATCTGCAGCACGTAGTTTGTCTTTCAAAAGCTGTGCGCCCTGTGGTGTACCTTGTGCTTCAATATCTTCATCGAACATTGGTAAATTTAAATCAGCTAATTTAAGCACTTCAACTTCTGCACCGCTTTCTAGTGCAAAGCGGGCTGCTTCATTAATCAATTTTTGGTTAAAGCTGTCTTTACGTAAGCTGCCTGCTAAGGCAATAATTTTTGGTGCAGTCATGGTGTTCGCCTTAATGTTATTTAGTTAACCCGAGTTCAGGTTAGTTTGTCTGTTAGTTACTTTAGCAAATATTTACTTGCAGAAAAGCCAAATAAACGCAAAACTTATGTGCATATATGCACAGTTAAAATTATGAGTAAGCATGGCGATACACTTTGATGATTGGCAAGATGTAAAAGTTGCCTATGAAGTTGCGCGGTTAGGGACATTGACTGCCGCTGCGGAAAATTTGAACGTACACCACAGCACAGTGCTTAGGCGGATAAATAATTTAGAAAAGAATTTAAATGCACGACTGTTTCACCGCCATGCTCGAGGATATAAAGTCACAGAAATCGGTGCAAAACTGTTCACTACTGCACAGGCTATTAATACCGACCTTGAGCGCTTACATAATGACATAATTGCAGCAGATAGCACTTTACGAGGCAGTTTATTGCTTACCACTGTAAGTGGTTTCATTGATGTACTGAGCGATGTGTGCGAGCAGTTTCAGAGTTTACACCCGCAAGTGCAGTTAGAAGTCATTCTTGACCAAAAACGTTTACGTTTAGATCATGGTCAAGCGCATATCGCAGTGCGTGCAGGTCCCCGGCCTGATGAAGGGGATTATATTGCTCAGCACTTAGCTCATTTGTCATCGGGCTTTTATGCATCTAAACGTTATATAGAGAAGCATGGGCTGCCTAAGTCATTAAAGCAGTTAGAGCTGCATAATTTTGTTTCGGGCGTAGCAGGTTACAATGCCAAGGTGCCTTACTTTGCTTGGGTGGATGAAAATATTCCCGCATCACAAGTTAAATTACGCGTGTCTGAAACCTCTGAAGCAACACGCGCTATTGTGAAAGGATTAGGTATTGGTGGCTTACAACATGATGTGGCTGCGCAATACCCCGATTTAGTGCCAGTATTAGCGAGTGAGTTAAGTTGGCCTACCGATTTATGGTTAGTTACACATCATCTGGTACATCGTACAGCGAAGGTGCAGGCTTTTAGCCAACTTTTAAAAGCGTATTTTAAAGAGATAACCTTATAACGATTTTTTAATTTCAATGCCGAGCCTTTTTGCCAGCCTGATTAAATTAGCGCGGTCAACACATAGAGTGCGTGCGGTCGCGGCCCAGTTAAAATTATGCTGTTCAAGCTGCTGACTAACAAGGTTATGCGTAAAGGTATCTGTTGCTTGTTTTAATGACAGTTGCGGGCTATTTTCCGACACGGTGGTAGGTGTTGTCAGCAGAGCCTGAGTCTGTGTATTAAGGTTTAGCTCGCAGTGTTCAGCCTCTATAGTAATGATGGCCTGCTGCCATTGGCTTTGTTTGGCTTTTAATGCTGCGCGGCTTATAACATGCTCTAACTCTCGAACATTGCCAGGCCAAGAGTATTGAGTTAATGTCAGCTGCGCCTCGACGCTCAGTTTTAGTTGCTTAATGGCTAGTTTTCTGGCTGTTTTTTCGATAAAGAAACCGGCTAGAAGTACCACGTCGTTTTCACGTTGTTTTAATGTCGGTACATGTAACGGATACACACTGAGCCGGTGATATAAATCGGCCCTAAAGCGACCTTGTGCCACTTCATCTTTAAGATTACGGTTAGTTGCGGCGATCACACGTACATCAACATATTTTATCTTATCTTCGCCGAGCGTTTGAATTTCACCACTTTGTAATACCCGCAGTAATTTACTTTGCATCGTAAGTGGTAATTCGCCTATTTCATCTAAGAATAACGTGCTACCATCAGCGAGTTGAAACTTTCCTTGGCGTGCATTTTCTGCGCCTGTAAACGCTCCTTTAGCATGACCAAAAAATTCACTTTCGGCGAGATTTTCAGGTAATGAGGCACAGTTTAAATGGATCAAAGGCTGCTGACTGCGCTTCGAGTGTAAGTGTATATTGCGGGCAACAAGTTCTTTTCCAACCCCGGTATCACCCTGAATAAGTACGCTAAATTCAGAACCTGCAACCAGTTTTATGTCATTTCTTAAGGTTTGCATCGCTGGGCTGTGACCAATAATTTCAACCCCATCTCGGGTGAGTGCTTCACGATTTAACTCTTGTACTAATGCATGACTATGTTGGGCATGATGTTGGTACTGCTGTAACAAAAGGGCGGTTTTTAACTGTGCTGCACACAGCTGACTAAGTATGGCGAGCTGTTGCATATCAAAGTCATCAAAGGCGTGGGCATTTAGGCTATCTAATGTAATCACACCCAATAAAGTGTCGCCTTCTAATAATGGCATACCCAGGCAGGCATGTACGGGAATATCCCCTTCTTGATGGTTAAGTAACCCATCATAAGGATCCGGTAACGAGCAATCTTGAGCAAATTGTAACGGTTGTCCTGAGCGACAAATAGCCTGTAAGCGGGGGTGATCGTTGATCACAAATCGTCTGCCTAATGTATCTGGCATTAAGCCATCGATGGCTACTGGTTTTAACACGTTGTTTTGACTAATAAGCAATGCAGTTGCATCACTGGAGACTACGCCTTTTACACACTCAATAATATGTTGATAGTGATTGGCTTGTGCCTTAATAGCGCCTAGCTGCAAAGCGGTGTTTAAAAGGACAGTAGTATCTATCATGTCAATTTGACTCTAATGTGTTTTATTTTGTTTTTAATGGTGTGTCATTATGACATTTAAGTCAATGGTTAAAGGTTAAGTTGTTGATAATTAATGACTTTAATTGTTGGCTCACTCTGTGCAATACAAGGTGTATATCCATAATGTATAGGGTGATTTATGTCTTACTACAACACTGTTTGCAGCAACTTAGCCACAGATACTGATTTTTACCTGCGTTTATTAAGAGGCGCTAACTGGGCGCTTTTACTGAGTTGCCTGTCCCTTGGAGTGACTGTTTTATTTAGTTACCCATTGGCTGATTTGCTTTCAATTAAGCTGCAAATAGTGGCGCATATTTCCACTATTATCGCAGCGACTATTTTAAAAATTAGTTATGTGTTGCGCTGTATAGCATTAAGTAGCTTAGGTAGAGAGGTACGCTAATGCGCCCAATAAATTTAACTGAGCCGGCGGCTGAAAATGTGCGTTTTTATCAAATTAGTCAATGGCCAATCTGGAACCTCGCTTTTCGTCCTGCTTTTTTAGGTGCGGGCTTGCTTGCCCTTTTTTCTATTGGCTATTGGTTACTTATTTTAACTGGGTATGCAAATTGGCAGTTAAGTATGCCTGCAACACTCTGGCACGCTCATGAAATGATGTTTGGTTTTGCAGGTTTTGTTGCTGTAGGTTTTTTATTAACCGCGGCTCAAACCTGGACCGGCGTGCCTAGTATCAGCGGATGGCGTTTGATGGGGTTAACCTTGATTTGGTTAGCAGCGCGCGGTGCATTTTTCTTCTCAATTCCAAGTGTTAGCGATATTAATGTATATCTGGTGATTGGATTACAGTTTTTATGGTGGCTTGGCGCTATTGTCGTTTTAGCCAATATGCTGATTGCGGCTAAAAGTAACAATAACTATGTATTCCTATTTATGCTCAGTGCGCTAGCAGTTTTAAATATTTCCTATCTATGGTTAGTCAATTTACAAAAGAGTGCCTTGGCATTATCAATCGTTGATACCGCCATCTTAGTAATGACGATATTAGTTGGGTTCATTGCTGGGCGTGTTGTGCCTTTTTTTACAGCACGAGGCTTAGAGCTCAGCGAGCAAGTGCGCTCGCCCCGATTAGATAAAATATTGCTGTATTGCGCGGTGCTGGGTGTCTCTGCTTTTTTCATTAGTCAGGTATTTGTGCGCAGTTTAAACCCCGGTTGGATAATGAGCGCTGTGGCTGCTTTGCACTTAACTCGCTCCTTTATATGGTGGAATAAGAAGGTATTTACAGTGCCGCTTTTGTGGTCACTGCATGTGTCTTATTTTGCTTTGGGTGTGGGTTTAACCTTAGTTGCCCTGAGCTTTTTCAGTTCAATTATCTTATTTAGCGACGCGCTGCATATGATCACTATCGGCACGATTAGCATGATGATTTTAGCCATGATGAGTCGTGTATCACTGGGTCATACAGGCCGTTCTCTTTGTGTTCCACACGCTATATCGGCTGCGTTCATTTTAATGATTATTGCAGCGATAACTCGTTCATTACTTCCCACCGTCATTGGCTCATCTACTGCGTGGCAGCTTAGCGCATTATGTTGGCTGGTGGCATTTTTACTGTTCTTGCTCCATTTCACACCTATTTTGACGCGGCGTCGTGTTGATGGGCGTCGGGGTTAATTTTTTAAGTTATTAGGAAACGTAGTATGTTATCTGAAAAAACCATTTCGATTGTAAAAAGTACAGCGCCTTTACTGGCCCAAGCAGGGACAGTTGTGACAGAACATTTTTATAATCGGCTATTTAGTCACAACCCTGAGTTACAGCATATTTTTAATATGGCCAATCAACGCAGCGGCCGTCAGCAGTTTGCATTATTTAATGCGTTAGCAGCGTATGCACAACACATTGATAACTTAGATGTGTTAAAAGAGGCACTAGCACGAATTAATCATAAACATGCCAGTATGCATATCTTGCCTGAGCACTACCCCATTGTGGGTGGGCATTTGATTGGCACCTTAAAAGAGCTATTACCTGAGCAGTTCACCGCTGAAGTAGAGTACGCTTGGCGCGAGGCGTATGCTTTACTTGCTGATATTTGTATAACCGAAGAGGCTGCGCTTTACGAGCACAATAAAACCAAGCATGGAGGTTGGTCAGGTACACGTCCATTTGTTATTAAAGAAAAACACATTGAGTCTGCGTTAGTCACCAGCTTTATACTTGCGCCGATTGATAACAAGGCGGTAATAACTCATAAACCTGGGCAGTATTTAGGTATTAAAGTTAAACCTAATGACATGCAATATAATGAAATTAGACAATATTCTATTTCTCAACAAAGTAATACACAGAACTACCGAATCAGTGTGAAAAAAGAATGCTTACCGGGTCCTGGTATTGTTTCCAACTACTTACACTCACTTGATGTGGGTAATACTGTAGAGCTGTTTCCGCCAGCTGGTGATTTCTTTTTAAAAGACAGTAAAAAACCAACAGTGCTAATTTCGGCTGGTGTTGGTCAAACTCCAATGCTCGCGATGCTGCAAACATTATTACAGGATGAAGTGAGCCCAAACACCTTTTATTTACACGCCTGTGAAAATGCAGAGCATCATGCGTTTGCCGATTATTTAACAGATCTTGCTGCCGTGCATTCCTCTTTAAAGCATTACACTTGGTATAATAAAGAAACTAAGGATGAAGTGTTCAGAGGGTTAATGAATATAAGCACTGTTGCAGATCAACTTCCATTGCTAGAAGGCGATTTTTACCTATGTGGCCCAACAGGTTTTATGGCAGCAATTAAGCAACAGTTGCTTGCTTTAAACGTTGATGCTGAGCGCATACATTACGAGGTGTTTGGTCCACACCAAGCGCTTTAATCCGCTTATAGCAAAAAGGCGCTTAATGCGCCTTTTTGGTTTTAAATAACTTCACATTCGACATTGCTAAGTGGAATACTCAGTTGTTTTTTAGGGTAAAATAAAAAGCATTGCTCCCCTGATTTTTGCAAGACAAACTTTTCTGAAGGGATGTTATGTGCGCCCATAATAGGCATGCCATCAGGGCCTTTAGTCGTGCCGTGATCTATCAAAAGCTGTGCGCTTTTAGTAAATACATCATCCGCAAGAGTCACTAAAGGACCACCTTTTGCAGTTTGAATTGCTTGTTGCAGCTGTGTAACAATGCCCGGATTTACGCGTGTTAGAGTTGCATCTTGAGGCTCTAAAGCCTGTGTGCTGTTGCATCCGGTTAGTATGACTGCGCAAACAGCACTTAGCATGTATTTAGTCATTTGCATCCCCTGTACTAGGCCAGGTTAAATCCATATTTGTGTTGTAAAGCGACTGAGGTATCTCAAGCGATAAACCAGTTTCATTACTTGGTGAATAGCTGGCAGGTTGTTGTTTTGCATTTTGTGGCACTTCAGGGCAGCCATTATTTGTAATATGGTATAACGCCGTCGATAGCAGTGCTTCGTTTGTATCACCTAGTTGATGATCAAAGTCATCAGCAATAGGGCAGCCTTTAACATCAGCTGAAAACTGGGGTGAAGGGGTGGGTGTTAAACCATCTGAATATTCACCAAAGCCTTTGTAATTAGCACCACTAAACTGAATCGTGTAGTAAGTAGTTGCACAGTTGTGTGTAGGCGTAAAACCATAAGGTTTACCACATGTTGTATCACCAATTAATACCACTTCAACATCAATCCCTTTCAAGCCATTAATAAAGGCTTCAGAGGCAGAGCAGGTACCTGATGTACTCAACACATAAACTTTTGATAGATTTAAATCAGGTAAAAGTATTTGCTTGCCTTCAAATGTTGAGTAATCAATTTCTTGATTAATGAATGACAAAGGTAGTTCTTGTGGTAGCTTGTCATTCTGAATGGTTTGATAATAGTAAAAATCTTCGGTGTTAGCAGGGCCAGCAACCATGTAAGCTAATTGTGATGACATGGCTAACAAACCACCGCCGTTGTATCTAAAGTCGATGACTAATTCGTCGACTTGATCAGCCTTAAACTTATTAACGGCATCGATTAAACCTTCTTGTGCAACACCGATATGGCTATTGAACTGCATGTAACCGACACGTGTATTGTTTTGTGTAGTAAACGTATTTACGTTCTGTACCGGGGTTTTGGCAATATTACCCGCAGTAATAGTGATTGATTTTTCAGTCCCATCATTACTGCGCACTCTAAAGTTATGAGCTTCGCCAGCTGTTGGGCCAAACAAAATACTATTGAGCGAGTCAATTCCATCTTGAGTGTTGGTATCTATGCTTACATCATCTACAGAGAGAACGGTATCGCCACGTTGGATCCCTGCATTCTGAGCAGGTGAATTATCTTCAAGATAGGCAACTCTTAACACTCTTGGTGGCGTATTTGAAATAAATGACCAGTTAATGCCGTAACCTGATACCACACCTGATTGTGCTTCTTTGTAAAAGTCTTCTGTTGGTTCGCTGTAATGAAAGTTATCTTTCTTAGCACCAGAATCTGTGGTTTGCTCAGTTTTTAATTGTGCAAAATATGCCGCGACAGTATCAAAGCTTTCAGGGTTTTTGTCTGTGATTTCATCATACCAAAGGTATGTTTCATCACTCCAAGAGCGCAGCCACATTTTTTCTGTCAGCTTGGAGCCCGCTTTATCAGGGTATGGTTGATTATTATTGTATGGATCGTTGCCTGTGCGTGGCACATCACATTGATTCTTAAACGTACTTGATGCGTCAAATTCACCCGCAACCCATTCAACCTCATTAGACTGTGGTGGCGGTGTTACCACATTGGTAGAGTCTGTATCATTTGAATCTTTATTTAGGCTACCGCCGCCTCCACATGCTGTAATTGCAAGGCCAGAAAAAGCAATGAGAATAGCAGTAGAGATTCTTTTTTTATTAAACATACTTAGTTACGTTCCTGTAAATACTTGTTTCGAAAATATCAATACAGCCCAAGATAGGCAACAAAAAATATGTTTATAATGTAAACATTTGTAGAGTTAAAGATGCTGAGAGTTTTTGGTTTGCGCTAAACTCTGGTTTTGCCATGCTCTAAATAACTGCTGTTGCTTATTAGATATTTTTAATCCGTAGGTTTTTTGCATGTAAAAGTATGCATCTGCGATACGCTTTCGTGAATAAGCGGGTGGCTCAACAACTCGTTGTTTAAAATTAACTTTTACCTGACAGTTACCATA
Organism: Pseudoalteromonas sp. KS88; assembly: GCF_004766475.1. Lineage (NCBI taxonomy): Bacteria > Pseudomonadati > Pseudomonadota > Gammaproteobacteria > Alteromonadales > Pseudoalteromonadaceae > Pseudoalteromonas > Pseudoalteromonas sp. KS88. Next base: position 71,638 of record NZ_PYHV01000020.1, on the reverse strand, counting down.
TTGTGTGGCGCTACCTGCAATCATACCAAAGCGATAATTCGACCTATCAGCGTTAATCTCACCGATTGCAGGCGCAAGGTTATTAATATCGGCTTCCATTTTTCTAAATTGGGCACTGGTTTTCACGCAGTTTTTTCGCCCGCCATTTTGCCAGCACTGTAACTGGTGGCCAAACTCCCATGCTGGGACTATATGCTCCCATTCAATTCGCACTGCTCGCGCGTTCGGTTTGCCTGAACGAGTCACGGCATTGCGCGGTATATAACCGCACGCATTTGGATCGGGTATTAGCTTTTTACCTTGGCGCTTTATATCACAACCACAGTAAATACTTTTGGCATCACTGGGTAACGTTTTTATTAAATGTCTTTTTGCTGTTGAGAAGCGAGTAAATTGCTCGCTGTGGAGGTTAAAGCTTACAAGTGAAGCTATCAGCGCAATAATAAAGTAAGGCATATCCAATCATTTTAGTGAACTACAGGATACGCCATTTTAGAGTGATTAATCTAATGGGTAAATAATGAATTATTAGGAGCTTATTCTAGGTTGTCTACGGTTGCGTAAACGCACATTTTGAAACAATAGAACAAAGCCAGTTAAACAAAATAAAACACTGCTTGCAGAGAAGCTAATCAATAATGGATTATTAAAGTCTTCGCGTTCATCGTAGTCCATTATGTGCAACATCCAAAAAAAGTCGAAAATTCGCCATATTGTGCTGCGAACTGTGATTACTTTACCACTCTCTGCCCATAAATAGAGTGTTGTATTAAAAGTGTCGTTAAAACTCACTTGCCATATATTTTCTTTGTAGCCAACTTCTCGAGGCCCTGTTTCAAGTAGATTTATCGTATTAATCTCAGCGTCAATTAGTAGGTGGGCTTTTGCATTTGCAGTAATTTGTTTTTTATTGGGGTTACTAAATGGTTGCCCCGATACCCCATCAAAATGGTGCTCTTTTGTGTCAGTTTTTAGCGTAATGATTGGGGTGTTTAAAAAATGAGAATAGGTAATCTGTTTAGGCTGTTTGACTTGAGCAACTATTTTGTCGAGCGATGCTGGGTAATCTGCCTGAGTAAATGAATTATCGATAGCTCGAGTTGCCAAATGCTTACCATGAACTTTTTCAAGCGGAATAGCGCTCATGACTAAACCACCTAATAGCCATGCAAAAATTTGCAAAGCAAGAATGTATCCAAGCCATTTATGACATTTACGAGCGTGCTTAAAAATACGTTTATTCATCAAGAACTCATTTGTTATTATTTTTTTGTGCAGTATTTTACAAAGTATACAGTGTTTGACCATGTGGCAAATTGTCGCAGTAGGGCTAGCTACGTAGGTGATGGTCTAATTTGCAAGGGATAGGGTTTGGTATAAACGCAAATTTAGGTTAAAGTTTGCGTTGTAATTAACGCGGGGTAAAACAATAGCATGTCGGAAATTCAATTTTTAAATGTAGATCTAGAGCTTGAGTCTAAACAAGATATTAGTGCACTAGTGGCAGACTTAAAAAAAATTGCCACAGTTTTACACTATGACAAAGATGAATATCGTCAATTAGCGCGTATTGAGGCGAATATTGAAGTGTCTACACCAGATAAAGCCATTAACCATATGTGTGAATTAATTGAATCCTGTTCACGTAATGCATTAAAACAATGGCTAGCGTGCTCTCGGCGCACGTTTGATATAGGCTTTGAATCAGGCACTTCACCAAAATGTTTTAATCAAGCGCTGCAAGCAGATACGCTGCTGCGAATATCTGCTATTGGTGCAGGCGTTGAGATAACGATTTATCCGATGGAAAGTTAATTTTTACGCTCAACCACTGCTGCGGTCATTCTTGATACGCAGCACAGCTCGCCTCGACTGTTTGTTATTTTAATTTCCCATACCGATGTCCGTTTGCCTATGTGTATAGGTTTTGCAACTGCTGTAAGCATGCCATTGCGCGATGCTTTTAAATGGTTTGCATTTATTTCTTGGCCAACACAGTAAAATTTTGTGAAATCTATAACAAAATTAGCAGCATAACTGGCAACTGTTTCTGCAAGCACAACATTTGCTCCGCCATGAACCATTCCAATGGGATTGTGGTGTCCAGGTATTGCAGGCATAGTTGCTACTAAATAGTCGTCGCCAATCTCAGTGATTTCTATACCCATTGTTTTCATTAACGTGCCTTGGCCATTAATGCCTTCATCAAGTTGTTTACACTGCGCTAGAGTGATTGGGTGATACCAAATAGCCATGGAATATCCTCAATTAAAAATTTAAAACCAGTCTACACTTTTGTACACTTTCCTACAGTTAAGATCATCTAAATAGCTAAAATATACCTAATGTTACATTTTAGGAACGCAAGATGAAAAAAGGAATAATGCTGTTAATTAGCTGTTTATCGTTATCCAGCTATGCAGATATTAATCATCAGGTTGATCTCGGGTTCACTGATTTAAGTGGCTTCGATAAAGCATTTTTAGGTGCGAGATACCGTTATTTTAGTGATGACTTAACCGCCTTATCTGGTCCTCAAGAGCTAAAAAGTCACTTGCACCGAGTGAACAATATTGCGTTAGGTGGCTTTGCGAATGACAACCTTTATTATATTACCAGTGATGCGACTTATTATTGGCAACATGGCTTAATTTTAGCGGCTGGCTTGCGGCATGTTGATGATGATGGCGGCCATTGGCAATCAGACAGCTCTTTAGTGACGGCCTCAATTGGAAACCAGGTAAATGATCAACTACAAATAGGCTTAACTGCTTTTTACAACTATTTTCAAGGGAGAGGCTATTATTTAAAAGACAATGTAACGTCGGTTGAATGGAGTTATGCGCCGTATGTGCGTTGGACCAGCTTAACGAATAATAAAGGCTGGGATCTACAAGCTAAGCAGTTAGTTGGGCGCTATCGGTATGTTCAAGGGCGGGTAGCGTATTATATAAATCAAGATTGGTCAGTTGCTTTGGTCGCTAATGTTCGTGACCATGGCAATAATACGGATAACTATGAGTTGCAAACACAGTACTGGTTTAATGAGCATATAGCGTTAAAGTTTGGTTTAGGCGCATCTTTTAAATCTGATGATGGTTTAAATAGCGCCACTTTATTGTTAAGTACTAGATGGTAAAAAAGAAGGGCTAAAGGTAACTAATTTAAAATTTGCGATTTTCAAATAACTGTATATACTCACAGTTAAATGTACTGTATGGAAAACCAGTTGTATGCGCCCATTAACGAATCGTCAAGCTCAAATTCTTGAATTAATCAAAGTGTTTATCAAAGATACTGGTATGCCGCCTACGCGTGCTGAGATTGCGCAAACTTTAGGTTTCAAAAGCGCAAACGCTGCTGAAGAGCATTTAAAAGCACTGGCTAAAAAAGGTGTTATTAAAATGAAGCCAGGTGCAAGCCGTGGTATTCAGCTGGTAGAAGAGGATGAACCCGAGCAACTTGGATTACCACTCATTGGCCGAGTCGCAGCTGGTGAACCAATACTTGCACAACAGCATGTTGAAAGCCATTGTCAGATTGACCCTTTAATGTTCAAGCCAGCCGCTGATTTTTTATTGCGTGTACAAGGTATGAGTATGAAAGACATTGGTATTATGGATGGTGATTTGCTTGCCGTACATAAAACGCAAGTGGCTGAAAACGGCCAAGTAGTTGTTGCGCGTGTTGATGAAGACGTGACTGTAAAACGGCTCGAAAAAGCCGGACGTAAAGTTTTATTGCACGCCGAAAACGAAGAGTTCTCTGCAATTGAGGTCGATCTTGAACATGAATCATTTAATATTGAAGGGCTGGCAGTTGGCGTGATTCGTAACGCTGATTGGATGTAAGAGCTGTTTTTACTACTCAAGCCAATGATAAACATTACGCTTGCCCAGATAGTTACTGCCTTATTAAGTTTTATGCTCAGTGCACCAAATAAGTGAAATTTGGTGCTTTTATTTTTTTTACAACTTTAGCTACTGTATCTTACACTTCTATGTAGCGTCTTATCCCTTATCATAGCTCGTTATCCGCTAGTTTTAAGCCCTTACACTATTTCCCAAAAACAAAATAACGCCCTGATTTAACATTGTTATTTTTGCACCAAAATAGAATTTTATTTACCTTAAAACTTGCTAATTGTTTATTTTTTAACTAATTGGTTAATACGCTGTGTTAATTAGTGATCTTTTTGCCCTATGGCGTCAAAAGACATAAATAGCATCAGTAACAATAAAAAATAACGAATTGGCGCGAATAAAGCAGTGCCGCCTCTTCGCTTTGCGTCTTGCAATAGCATCAAAAGGAGCTGTCACATGGGTAAATTGAGCTCTACCTTGTGGCTTATATTACTAATGCTTCCGCAGCAATTATTGGCAAACAGCCAATTTAATATGCGCGAAGGTGTAACCGATATAAGTAATAATGTTTATCAACTGCACATGACAATTTTTATAATATGTTGTGTGATTGGGGTGATTGTATTTGCCGTTATGTTTTGGGCATTAATACATCATCGTAAATCGAAAGGGGCGGTACCTGCCCAATTTCATGAAAGTACAAAAGTCGAAATACTTTGGACGGCAATTCCCTTTGTCATTCTTATAGCCATGGCAGTACCAGCTACTAAAACTTTAATCGCAATGGAGGATGCCAGCAAAGCTGACATCACTATCAAAGTGACGGGGTCGCAGTGGAAATGGCATTATGAATACATGGGAGAGGATGTTGATTTTTATTCTATTCTTTCAACACCAAGTGACCAAATTGCAAATCAAGCTGAAAAAACGGATACCTATCTACTTGAGGTTGATAAACCTTTAGTGCTACCAATTAACAAAAAAATTCGTTTTTTAATGACCTCTGATGACGTTATTCATTCATGGTGGGTGCCTGACTTTGCTGTTAAGAAGGATGCTAATCCAGGCTTTATCAATGAGACATGGACCCGAATTAATGAAGAGGGTATTTACCGAGGTCAATGCGCTGAACTTTGCGGCAAGGACCACGGTTTTATGCCCGTCGTAGTAGAGGCCAAGTCTGAGGCAGACTTTGATGTTTGGTTAGCCAACGCTAAGCAAGCTAAGCAACAAGCCGCAGCTGCTGATGCTGCACTATTAGACCAAACCCTACCAAAAGAAGAACTTATGGTACTTGGTGAGCAAGTATACATGGCCAGTTGTGCTGCCTGCCATCAACCCACAGGCATGGGGTTACCAGGTGTTTTCCCTGCTCTGAAAGGAAGCCCTATCGTATTGGGAGATATTAAAGATCACATCGATATTGTTGTACATGGTAGCCCAGGTACAGCTATGCAGGCGTTTGTAAAACAACTATCAATTAAACAGCTTGCCGCTGTTATTACCTATAAACGTAACGCATGGGGTAACAATACAGGTGAAGTAGTTCAGCCAAGTGATATTCAGGCATGGATTGATGAAACTGCGGAGGCTAAGCCATGAGTAGCATAACAGACGAGCATAACAACGACGCTGCGCATCACGATGCAGGACATCATCAGCCTGCAAAGGGCTTTAAACGTTGGTTGTTTACAACTAATCATAAAGACATTGGTAGTTTATATTTAATATTTTCACTCACCATGTTTTTAATTGGTGGTGCGATGGCCATGGTGATCCGCGCTGAATTATTTCAGCCTGGTTTACAGTTAGTCGACCCTCATTTTTTTAATCAAATGACCACAGTTCACGGTTTAATTATGGTGTTTGGTGCAGTAATGCCAGCATTTACTGGATTGGCAAACTGGATGGTGCCATTAATGATTGGCGCGCCGGACATGGCCCTACCTAGAATGAATAACTGGAGCTTTTGGATTTTACCTTTCGCGTTTTTGATTTTGTTAGCATCGTTGTTTATGCCAGGCGGTGGCCCTGCATTTGGGTGGACATTCTATGCGCCGCTTTCAACAACGTATAGCAATGATAATACCGCTCTATTTGTGTTTGCGGTGCATATAATGGGCATTAGCTCCATTATGGGTGCCATCAACGTGGTTGTCACTATCGTTAATATGCGCGCACCTGGCATGACGTGGATGAAGCTTCCGTTATTTGTTTGGACGTGGTTGATCACAGCGTTTTTATTGATTGCAGTAATGCCTGTGTTAGCCGGTGCGGTCACCATGGTGTTAACGGATAAATACTTCGCAACCAGCTTTTTTGATGCTGCTGGAGGGGGAGACCCGGTTATGTTCCAGCATATTTTCTGGTTCTTCGGCCACCCTGAAGTGTATATCATGATACTCCCTGCATTTGGCATTATTTCGACGATAGTTCCAACCTTTTCCCGTAAAAAACTCTTTGGCTACGCCTCTATGGTGTATGCAACTTCTTCGATTGCGCTGCTAAGCTTTATTGTTTGGGCACATCACATGTTTACCACAGGCATGCCCGTTGCAGCAGAGCTATTCTTTATGTATGCAACGATGTTGATATCGGTGCCTACTGGGGTAAAAGTGTTTAACTGGGTAGCCACTATGTGGCGAGGATCGATTAGTTTTGAAGTGCCCATGTTGTTCAGTATTGCGTTTATTGTGCTGTTCACTCTGGGTGGCTTCTCAGGCTTGATGTTAGCTATTACACCTGCTGATTTTCAGTATCACGACACGTATTTTGTGGTGGCACATTTTCATTATGTGTTAGTGACCGGAGCCGTATTCTCGATAATGGCGGGGGCATACTATTGGCTGCCAAAGTGGACGGGTAATATGTTTAATATCACCTTGGCAAAGTGGCACTTTTGGCTATCTTTGGTGAGTGTAAACGTGTTGTTCTTCCCAATGCATTTTGTGGGACTGGCTGGTATGCCAAGGCGGATCCCAGATTACGCGCTGCAATTTGCTGACTTTAACGCGATTATTAGTATTGGCGGCTTTGCCTTTGGCTTGTCACAGTTATTGTTTGTTGTTGTGGTTTATAAGTGTGCAAAAGGCGGTGACAAAGTGCCAGCAAAAGTGTGGGATGGCGCAGAGGGGTTAGAGTGGGAAGTCCCATCACCAGCGCCTTATCATACCTTTGATACGCCACCGGAGATTAAATAATGACGCATGCACCTTTGCTTAAACGGCTGGTATTAATATGCATAGGCATGTTTGCTTTCGCTTTTGCTTTGGTGCCTTTATATGATGTTTTTTGCGATATCACTGGCTTAAATGGTAAGCCCTCTCTAGAGCAAGCACAGCAAAGTAAAACCATTACGGATAACCGCGAAGTTGATGTGAGCTTTACAACACATGCTCAAAGTGGCGCGCCGTTTGAAGTGAAATCACATGAATACAGTGTGGTGGTAAAACCTGGTGCAATGCGAGAAGTATTATTTAAGGCAAAAAACCTCAGTAACCAAGACAAAGTTATGCAAGCAGTTCCCTCCGTATCACCGGGTAAAGCAGCTAAGTACCTACATAAAATGGCGTGTTTTTGTTTTGACCAACAGCCGCTAAAAGCGGGAGAAGAGGTTGAGTTTAAACTCCTTTTTTATGTCGATGCTGAGCTCCCAAGTGATGTTGAAGAGCTAACTTTATCATACACCGTGTTTGATATTAGTAGTCAATTTTTGGCTAGTAATTAGGAGCAAGTAAGATGAATCAAAACTACGAAAAATATTATGTGCCTGATCAAAGCCCTTGGCCAATTGTGGGTGCTGTCGCGATGTTTTTGATCGCTGTAGGTGCTGCGCTAACGGTCATGCAAGCGAGCGAAGAGGGCGGTAATGGACATTACATATTGTACGGTGGCATTGCTATTTTACTCTATATGTTATTCAGCTGGTTTAAAAATGTGATTGAAGAGTCGCATCAAGGCTTGTATTCAGCCCAAATGGATCGATCATTTCGTCAAGGGATGAGTTGGTTTATTTTCTCTGAAGTAATGTTTTTCATGGCTTTCTTTGGTGCATTATTTTATGCCCGAATGATATCTGTTCCTTGGTTAGGGGGCGCAGGTAACAATGCGATGACTAATGAGGTGCTATGGCCAACGTTTGAAGCTGTATGGCCATTAGTAACTACGCCAGCCGGTGATACAACACAAGCAATGGGGTGGCTTGGGCTACCTTTAATAAATACAGTAATATTGCTTATCTCATCTGTGACGCTGCATTTTGCCCATGTGGCAATGGAAAACAATAAACGAGGCCCGTTAAAAGTCTTTTTAGGCGCCACTATTTTATTAGGGGTTGTGTTTTTAGGCTTACAGGTTGAAGAGTATATCCATGCTTATCAAGATCTAGGATTAATCTTAGACTCAGGTGTTTATGGCAATACGTTCTTCTTGCTAACAGGGTTCCATGGCATGCATGTGACTTTGGGTACAATTATTTTATTAGTTGTATTCTTTAGAATTTTAAAAGGCCATTTTAGTCCCAAAAAGCATTTTGCTTTTCAAGCTGCTGCTTGGTACTGGCATTTTGTTGATGTGGTTTGGTTGTGTTTATTTGTGTTTGTATATGTGTTGTAGGGTTTGCATTTGGGTTGATAAAACCAAGTTTGAACGCGGCAATAACAACAACAAGTACAACAACTGAAAATAACACGCGACGGCCTAAATAATGAGACATAGGCCGTCCTTTATCACGACCAGAAACCATAATAAATAGCGCACGAAATAAGTTAAAAAGTATAAACAATAACAACAGTACAATAATAATTTTTATAATCACTGGGTTCACCTTTATGCAGTTAGTTTTATGGCGTAAACAAAAGCTTAGCTCAATTTTCATCGTTTGCGTGGTGTTAGTTGTGGTATTCGTTTGTTTGCGTTTGAGTTATTGGCAAATACAGCGTGCACAGGCAAAGTCGTTGCAACTTGCACATATTGATAGTGTGCAAGACCAAGGGGTTATGCAATGGTCTAACGTGCAAGCATTACCAGCTACCTGGAATAAAACTGGCATCAAAGTCACTCTTACAGGTCAAGTCGCAAGTCAGTATTATTGGTTGTTGGATAATCAAATATACCAAGGACAAGTGGGCTACGATGTGCTTACTTTATTTACACCCATAGACAGTAAAACCCCCATTGTCGTTAATTTGGGGTGGATAAAAGCGCCACTTACACGTCAACAGCTCCCATCCGTTAATCTGCCAAAGCAACCTATTGAAATGACAGTGCAATTAAAGCAAGGAAAACTATCAGGTTTTACTTTAGAAAATAGTGATGCAGTCCAGTCAGATGGTTGGCCTAAGCGAATTCAAAATATTGATTTAGACATTTTTTCTAAACAAACAGGAACGTTGATGGCTGATTTTATTGGTTATCGGCAAGGCGCAGGCGATGAGCTAGGTATACCGCATTACCAAGCTGTTGTAATGAGCCCGCAAAAACATTATGGCTATGCAGTGCAGTGGCTATTAATTGGTTTAGCATGCGTTGGGGTTGCTGTATTTGCAAGCAAAAAGAAGGATTTAAAATGAAAAACAAACCGATGGTTATTTTTGTTGGATGCTGTTTAGTGCCTTTGATAATGGCCTACCTGGCACTCAAGTTTGAGTGGATCTCACCCGCTATAAGTAACAATGGTGAATTTTTAACAACAGAGATCAAACTCAAGCAGTGGCGAGAAACAGAACACAAACAATGGACAATTGCACTTAATCACCCACAGCAATGCTCGCAAGCGTGTGCTGAGCAATTAAGTGCACTGGATAATTTATATGTCGCACTGGGTAAAAATCAGGGCAAAGTAGACATGGTGATTTTAGGAGAACCAAAAGACACCGCAACACCGTGGCGACAATTAGCAGAAACAGATCAGCTTGAGCCTGCAAGTTTATATCTAATTGATCACATGGGGTTAGTTGTTTTGCATTACCCATATAAGCAAGAACCACAACAAAACCGTTTAACACAAAAGGGGCTATTAAAAGACTTAAAGAAGTTACTCAATTATTCGCGCTCAAGCTAATGCCATTAAAAGGGGCTGATGATGTATAAAAATTATAAAAACTTAGTAGTAGCAACCTTCTTTTTATCTATTGTGGTTGTAGGATTAGGCGCTTATACGCGCTTAAGTGATGCAGGGTTGGGTTGCCCTGACTGGCCAGGTTGTTATGGCTTTTTGACAGTACCAAAACATGAAGCGGATTTAGCACATGTTGAACAAACTTACCCAGATATGATGTTTGAAACCGCAAAAGCATGGAAAGAAATGATCCATCGCTATTTTGCTGGCAGCCTAGGGGTATTGATTTTAGCGCTATTTATTTTCGCGTTCATTCAACGTAAGCACTCAAAATCCCCCGTTAAATTACCCTTTTTTTTATTAGTGTTAGTTATATTTCAAGCAGCGTTAGGCATGTGGACTGTAACAATGAATCTGCAGCCCCTTATTGTAATGGGCCACTTATTAGGCGGCTTTAGTATTTTGTCATTAGTCGCTTTGTTGTATTTAAGGCTAACCGCTAAACCTATAGCAGGAGGAGATGCGCCTGCACGACGTCATTTTAACTTGAGCCTAGTCGCATTGGTTGTATTGGTTATTCAAATTGCATTAGGGGGATGGCTGGCGGCAAATTATGCCGCACCACATTGCAACGGGTTACCACTGTGTAGTTATGGGCAACCCTTTTCTCTAAGTAGTGTGTTTCAACTTCCGTTAGAACACAGTACGTATGAATATGGCGTGCTGTCACAGCAAGCAAGAATGTCGATTCACTTATTGCATCGAATTTGGGCTTTAGTGACGTGTGTTGTGCTTGCGCTCGTAATGTGGCGAATTTATAGCCATGCCTTATCAGCAAAAATTAAACATTGCACGATCACTGTATTGGTTGCGTTAGTGTGTCAAATAAGTTTAGGGCTGGCTGTTGTGCATTGGCATTTTCCATTAGGGGTAGCGCTGGCACATAATTTAATGGCTGCCATACTATTAATTACGCTTATTCGTTTATGTTTCTATTTAAAAGCACGTAGCTAGGAGGCTGTTATGGCACAATCATTAACAATAACAAAAGTCACACCTCACCAACTGTCCGATTTATTAAAAGATTATTTGGCAATTAGTAAATTTAAAGTAGTGGCAATGCTGGTTTTAACTGCTTGGGTGGGCCTGGCACTTGCCCCTGATGTGGGCCGAGGGGTTGCTGTACAATTTATTAGTTTATTGGGCATAGGTCTGTTATCAGCAGCCGCTGCGGTAATAAACCATGTAGTTGATAGCGAAATTGATAGCAAAATGGCACGTACGCGTCATCGCCCAGTGGCGAAAGGGCGTTTATCAAAACGGCACGCTCTTTCTTTTGCAGCAGTCATTGGTGTGAGCGGTTTTGTTATGCTGGTTATGTGGGCTAATCTGCTTACCGCTGTACTAACACTTTTTGCGCTGGTGGGTTATGCCTTTATTTATACGTCGTTTTTAAAACGGGCTACACCACAAAATATAGTTATTGGTGGGCTTGCCGGTGCAATGCCCCCTTTATTAGGTTGGGTGTCTGAAACAGGCCAAATGGCGGCTGCACCTTGGTTATTAGTGATGATAATATTTACGTGGACGCCGCCTCATTTTTGGGCATTAGCCATTGCACGAAAAAGTGACTATGAACGTGCTAAAATCCCTATGCTGCCCGTTACACATGGTATTGAATTTAGTAAAACGTGTGTCATCGCTTATTCTATTTTATTAGCATTAGTGTGTGTACTACCGTATTTAATAGGCATGTCTGGAGAGATTTACTTAACCGCTTCTAGCTTATTAAACGCAGTCTTCATTTATAAAGCGATTAAATTAAAAGTAGCACCTGAAGAGGGAACTGCGATGGATCTATTTCGTTTTTCAATTATCCATTTGATGTTACTCTTCATAGCCTTATTTGCTGATAAATGGCTAGTTATATGAAAATATGGGTAACGGTGGTTTTATGTTTTTTATTATTGGTAGGTTGTAGTGATAAGAGCAAGCCAAACGTAGATGCATTAGTTTATGAAACTGCAAAACCACTCAGTGAATTTTCATTAAATGATCAACACAATAGTGAAGTGACAAACGCTAATTTTGAGGGGCAATGGAACCTCGTATTTCTGGGATATACCAGTTGCCCAGATATTTGCCCACTCACGTTAGCAAAACTAAACGCAGTCCATAAATCACTGAGTGATCAGTACGCATTGCAAATATGGTTTTTATCAGTGGATCCCAAACGTGATACTGCCAAGAAAAGAAAAGCCTACATAGATTATTTTAATCCTAACTTTTTAGCCGTATCAGGAGAGCATAAAGCACTGTTCCCGTTTGTCAGGGAGCTTGGGCTTATTTATGCCATTAGTGATAGTACAGAACAAGAATACGCCGTAGATCATAGCGCATCAGTTGCATTGGTTGATTCAACTGGGGCTGTAAGGGCAATATTCAAACCTGAGTTTAAGCAAGGAAGTGTGCCCCTGATAAACACCAAAAAAATGCTTAAGGAATTTAAAATAATTGCAGATTATTACGAATAAACACGCGATAAATTGGGCGTATAAAATATAAAAGGAGCGAATAGCTCCTTTTTTGTTTTCAGGCGGTTGGAAAACTAATTTACTCTTTTTTTGATGCATTTATGGCATTTTCGGTAAGTCCGTCTAAGCTTTTGTAATGAATTGGTAAAACACGCAAAGCACAAAGTATATGATCAAACTTCCAGCGGAATTAGCGATTAACCAAGTTGAAATCTTACACCAAGATTTATTAAATGAATTAAGCGGCAATGATGATGTTTGTTTAGATATAAGCGATGTTACTCGTGCTGATACAGCGTCAGTTCAATTACTTTGTTCTTTACAAAAACATTTACTATCAGTGCAGCATAAAATTATTTGGGTTGGCCAAAGTGATGCGCTAAAAAGTGTTATTACCCAGTTGGGTTTAAGTGAATATTTAGTACTCGATAATGCAGATTAAGGAGTTTATATGAAAAGAATTTTAGCTGTGGATGACTCTGCGTCGATGCGTCAAATGGTTGGCTTTACATTAAAAAAAGCAGGATTTGATGTGACGGAAGCGAAAGATGGAAGCGAAGCTTTAAGTATTGCCAAGCAGCAAGGTTTTGATGCCGTTATTTCGGATGTAAATATGCCCGTAATGGACGGTATTACTTTAATACGAGAATTACGCACTCTCCCGAATTATAAATTTACCCCATTATTGATGCTTACTACAGAGTCTGGAATGGATAAGAAAGTAGAAGGCAAAGCTGCAGGTGCGACGGGTTGGATAGTCAAACCTTTTAACCCTGAGCAATTATTAGCAGTATTAAAAAAAGTGATTCGCTAATCTAGGGAGCGGGGCATGAGTATAGATTTAAGTCAATTTTTTGAAGTTTTTTTCGAAGAAAGCTTTGAAGGCTTGGATGCCATGGAAGCAGAATTACTAAATTTAGTTCCCGGCGAAGAAGATTCAGAAGCGATAAACACAATATTTCGTGCTGCGCATTCAATTAAAGGAGGCAGTGGTACATTTGGTTTTAACTCGGTCGCAGATTTTACACATGTATTAGAAACGCTTTTGGATCAAATTCGTGATGGATCTCGCCCTCTTACCGCCGAGCACGTCAATTTATTACTTAAGTCTATCGATTGTTTGCGAGCTTTATTAAGTGCCTTGCAAGCAGAGCAAGAGCCAGACCTAAGCGAATCTATAGAGTTACGTAAAAAGTTCGAACACATCCTTGAACTGGATGAAAGCTCAAATGATGAATCAACAAATAGCTCTGAACCGCACGCAGAGTTAAATACATTTCAAATTGACTTTAAGCCACATCATCACCTATTTAAAACAGGCAATGAGCCACTTTATATGGTGAGTGAACTCGCCGAACTCGGTGATTTAGACGTAGTTGTTTTTCATAACGAAGTACCTGACATTAAGGAGCTTGCACCGGATGATTGTTATTTATCATGGCGTTTTTTCCTTAATACCGAAAAACCTGAAACTGCAATAAAAGAAGTATTTGAGTGGGTGGAAGATGATGCAGATATCACCATAAGTCTATGCGGAGGTTTATTTGAAGATTTAGACGAAAACCCTGTTGAAAGCGAAGATAAGAAAGAATCTCAACCAGCTGATACTTCAGCCAAAGCGGCAACGGCAGTCAAAGCTAAACCTAGCACCTCTGCAAAAGTTCAAAGTTCAGGGGCATCATCTTCAGAGTCAACCTCTATACGTGTGGGGATAGATAAAGTTGATTCGTTAATCAACATGGTAGGCGAGCTTGTCATCACACAAGCAATGTTAAGCCAGCTTGGCGAACAGGAAGTTACAGAAGCAACGTTTGCTTCCTTACAAGAAGGGTTAGCGCAATTAGCTCACAACACTCGAGATCTCCAAGAGAGCGTAATGGGCATTCGAATGTTGCCAATCAGTTTTGTATTTAGCCGATTTCCTCGGTTGGTTAGAGACATTTCGCAAAAATTAAATAAGCAAGTTGAATTGAAATTACTGGGTGAACAAACTGAGCTTGATAAAACGGTAATGGAAAAAATATCAGACCCAATGGTGCATTTAGTTAGAAACTCCCTTGACCATGGTTTAGAAACGGTTGATCAAAGAATAGCCGCAGGAAAAGACCCTGTTGGTGTTGTAACACTAAATGCATTTCACCAAGGCGGCAACATTGTTATTGAAATTATGGATGATGGCCAAGGACTTAATACGCAAAAAATAAAAGAAAAAGCGATTGCTAATGGGGTGATTTCTGAGACAGACGAGTTATCAGATAAAGAAATAAATGAGCTTATTTTTGTAGCAGGGTTTTCTACTGCCGACGCGGTGAGTGACTTATCAGGCCGAGGGGTAGGTATGGATGTCGTGAGGCGTAATATAGAGTCACTTAACGGCTCTGTAGAAGTGGCATCAGCGCCTGGCGTAGGTTCAACATTTACGATTCGATTACCGCTAACACTTGCGATTTTGGATGGACAACTCGTTAAAGTTGCAAAGCATACTTATATTATCCCACTTATTTCGATTGTAGAGTCGTTACAGATTGATGTAACAAAAGTGAGCCGAGTAGGTAAAGACCTTGATGTATTAAGACTTCGTGATGAGTACATCCCTATTTTGCGGTTGTACAACATTTTTAAACATCAAGGAGCGATTGAAACATTAGATAAAACGCTATTAGTCGTAGTGGAGAGTGACAACCAAAAAATTGGACTGTTGGTGGATGATTTATTATCACAGCAGCAAGTGGTCATTAAAAGCTTAGAAGCCAATTATCAGAAAGTTGATGGTGTCTCAGGTGCCACAATTTTAGGTGATGGCAGAGTGTCACTGATAGTAGATATTAGCGGATTAATAAAAATGTCAGGGCTCAGAAAGCCAGGTAGCCAAGAATTAATTATTGAATCGCAAGCTAATTTGGAGGCGTCATGAGCGCTTTGCTGAATGAGTTAAATAGTAATTTGACCCTTGAAGAAGAGCAAGGGGTTAGGCAATTTTTAACTTTTATTATGGCCGAAGAAGAGTATGGGGTTGATATTTTAACGGTGAAAGAAATCCGCAGTTGGGAAGAAATAACCGTTATACCTAATGCTCCAGATTATGTTCAAGGAGTCATTAATATTCGAGGCACCATAGTACCAATTTTAGATTTGCGATTGCGATTTGGTTTGCCAAGAATCGAATATGGCGCACTCACAGTCGTGATTGTGATAAAGGTTGATTTAGGACAGAAAACAAAAATAATGGGTATGGTTGTTGATGCGGTATCTGATGTTTATAGCATTATCGAAAAAAACGCCAAAATGGTTCCAACATTTACAGATTCAGATAATTCAGAATTTGTTGCAGGACTGGTTAATGTTGGTGAAAAGATGGTTGCGTTATTAGATCTGAAAAAAACGATGGATATTTAACTGTTCATTTTAGTTAATGAAGCAATAAAAGGTGATGGGCATGGGGTGGTTTAGTAATTCAAAGCAGCCAAAATCAGAAAATGATTTAGTAATAGCTGCATTAAAAAAATC
This sequence comes from Pseudoalteromonas sp. KS88, assembly GCF_004766475.1. NCBI lineage: Bacteria > Pseudomonadati > Pseudomonadota > Gammaproteobacteria > Alteromonadales > Pseudoalteromonadaceae > Pseudoalteromonas > Pseudoalteromonas sp. KS88. Next base: position 55,676 of record NZ_PYHV01000020.1, on the reverse strand, counting down.
ATTGGCTGCTATTGAGTTCGAGCCAAACGGCACAGTGATAACAGCAAATAATAACTTTTTAGATATGATGGGTTATCGCCTAGAAGAGTTACAAGGCCGAAATCACAGTGTATTTATTGCTAATGAAACACAAGAAAATCAAAGTGAAGCGATTTGGCAACGAGTGAAAAGCGGTGAGCCAATTAACGGTGAATTTAGCTTTTTAGCCAATGATGAAAAGATAGTTTGGCTTCAGGCAAATTACAGCCCTGTTATAGATGAGCAGGGAAATGTTACTAAAATAGTTCTACTCGCATCAGATATTACTGCTCTTAAAAAAGAGACTGTGGACGCCACAAGTAAAGTACAAGCCATTAATAGGTCTCAAGCGGTTATCGAATTCAACTTAGATGGCATCATTATTACGGCTAATGATAATTTTTTAGCGACCGTCGGCTATAGCTTATCTGAAATACAAGGCAAGCATCACAGTCTGTTTGTTGATCCTAATTACGCTAAGACAGAAGAATATCAGAAATTCTGGCAGAAACTGGGTAATGGGCATTTTGATTCAGGTGAGTATTTGCGTTTAGGCAAAGGAGGGAAAAAAGTTTGGATCCAAGCGTCATACAATCCAATTTTTGACCAAAATGGCAACCCTGTTAAAGTGATTAAGTATGCGAGCGACATTTCTGAGCAAAAAGAAATATCTGAAAAAGCGCGTATTAGTGCTGATTTAGCAAGCGCATTAAAAGTGTGCCAAGCCAATGTAATGATTGCAGATAATGACCTTAAAATTATTTTTGTGAATGAAGAAGTTAAAAAAATGCTCAGTGCTAGAGAAGCACAATTAAAGACTGTGCTACCTAGTTTCTCTGTCGCTGATTTAATTGGTACTTGTGTTGATGACTTTCACAAGCAAGCATCTCATCAGCGTCAGCTTTTAAAAGACCTTAAGCAACCTCATCATGCTCGTTTAACATTAGCAGGACTTATTTTTGAGCTGATTGCAACGCCATGGATAAATGATGATGGCAAACGGTTAGGTACAATTGTTGAGTGGCAAGATATAACGCAGAGCGAGCAAAAAGCGCAAGAAGAGAAAAAGAATGCGCAAGAGAATTTACGTGTTCGTCGCGCTTTAGATCGAGTAGCTACAAATACAATGATTGCTGATACGGGCAACAATATTATATACCTCAACGAATCTGTTAAGAATATGATGCGTATTGCAGAATCAGATTTACGTAAAGATTTACCGAACTTTAACTGTAATGATTTATTAGGCCAAAATATAGATGTATTCCATAAAAATCCATCGCATCAAAGGGGGTTATTAAATACCTTAACGGATACGTATAGCGCGGAAATTGTAGTTGGGGGAAGAACATTTGGCTTGGTGGCAAATCCTATATTCACACCAGAAAACGAAAGAATAGGCACTGTTGTTGAATGGGAGGACAGAACCGGTGAGGTTGCCATAGAGAAGGAAGTCAATGACCTTGTAAAGGCTGCAGGGCGTGGTGATTTAGACCAACGAATTAGCGAGCAAGATAAAGATGGCTTCTTTAAGCGCTTAGCCGTTGGCTTAAATAGCTTAGTTAGTATCGTAGACGATGCAGTTTCAGATACTGCTCTGATGCTCAGTGCAATGGCTACAGGGGATCTATCAAAACGTATTGAGCAGGATTATCAAGGCTCTTTTGATAAGCTTAAAAAAGACGCAAATGCCACGGCTGATAAACTCACAGAAGTGATGCATCGGATAAACTCATCGGCGACCTTGGTTGCAAGTGGTGCAGAGGAAATTTCGCAGGGCAACACCGATTTAAGTCAGCGCACAGAAGAGCAAGCATCTTCATTAGAAGAAACCGCTTCAAGCATGGAAGAGATGACAAGTACCGTGCGTCAAAACGCTGACAATGCAAAAATAGCGAATGGATTGGCCGAAGAAACCCGCGACAAAGCATTAGAAGGCGGTGAGGTTGTTAACCGAGCTGTAGCGAGTATGTCAGCAATTAATGAATCGAGTAAAAAGATTGCAGATATTATTAGTGTGATTGACGAAATCGCCTTTCAAACCAATTTACTTGCACTGAATGCGGCAGTGGAAGCGGCTCGAGCGGGTGAGCAAGGCCGTGGTTTTGCTGTTGTAGCTGGTGAAGTGCGAAATCTAGCACAACGCTCAGCGGGTGCAGCGAAAGAGATTAAAGAATTAATTAGAGACAGTGTCGGTAAAGTAGAAGACGGTACATTGTTAGTGAATGAGTCAGGTGCAACGCTGCAAGATATTGTCAGCTCAGTGCAAAAAGTAACGGAAATGATTTCTGATATTGCAGAAGCGTCAGTTGAGCAGAGCTCCGGCATTGAGCAAGTTAATAAAGCGATTTCGCAAATGGATGAAATGACGCAGCAAAATGCAGCATTAGTTGAAGAGGCATCAGCAGCGGGAGAGTCGATGTCAGAGCAGGCAAACGATATGCGCCGCTTACTCACCTTCTTTTCTCTGAATCAACAAGAGGCACCACTTAAAACAGAGCCTCCTGTCCTTGAACCAATGCCAACATTGCATACTAGTAAAGTAAGAAGTGCTCCTAGAGGTAATGACTTTGCTGATTCATCAGATGAGTGGGAAGAGTTTTAAATAGGTTATGTGCTAGTTAATTAGTAAAGCTGTTTGGATATTGATCCTAAGAGGGTTTCATATATTGCGACCCTCATTCCTTTTATACAGTTTTAAGCCCTATTAACTATTTATGCCGTGCTTAGGTGGTCCTGTCTCGTTATGTCGCAGCTACCTTGTATATAATACCAATCCGCAATAATACTTAATCATTTTGCGGGGCTAGACGTGTCGCTACCTGCGTTAAAAAATTCTCATTTAGGATATCTAAATAGCGAATTTTTGCCTTGCTATCAACACGTTTTTCTACCCTCAAAATAGGTCACTTAATTAAGCGAATTGGTATAAATGGATTTTGACACTAATTTAGTTTTCTAAAGTGCGGGAATGTTCAATGAAAGAATTTTTGCTGACAGATAATGATTTTAAGACTATTGCCAAACTAGTCTATGATGCATGCGGGATTGTGCTCGGTGATCATAAGCGAGAAATGGTTTATTCACGCTTAGCACGACGTATTCGATCTTTGCAGTTAAATAATTTTAAGCAGTATTTAGCCTATTTAGAAGCACATGAAGAGCAAGAATTTAGCGATTTTATTAATGCAATAACGACTAACCTCACTTCCTTTTTTCGCGAATCACATCATTTCGATTATTTAAAGTCAGATATTATCCCCAAGCTATTACTATCTAATAGGTCAACAAAAAGAGTGAGAGTGTGGTCTGCTGGCTGCTCGACTGGAGAAGAACCTTACACATTAGCAATGACCTTAGATGGTGTTTTCCCTAGCGATTGGGATGTAAAAATTTTAGCGACCGATTTAGATTCTAATGTATTAAATAAGGCACAACTGGGCAGCTATACCGCGGCGAATGTAAATGGCCTTGAGTCGCACCATTTAAAGCGCTGGTTTTTGAAAAGCAAAGATGGTGAAACGTTTAAAGTGAAGCCTGAGTTACAAAAAAAAGTGCATTTTAAGCGGCTTAACTTATTGCAAAAGTGGCCTATGAAAGGTTCATTTGATGTGATTTTTTGCCGAAATGTGGTTATTTACTTTGATAAAGAAACAAAAGATCAACTGTTTAAACGCTACTGTGACATTTTAGCCCCCCGAGGCCATTTATTTTTAGGTCATTCAGAAAGTATGGGTAAGGAGCACAGTGAATTTAGAAACCTAGGTAAAACAATGTATCAAAAGGTGGCTAATGAGTAACCAATTTAAAACCGTGCTGCCTGGTTTTGAGCACGTAAAGCGGTTCTGGGATGCTGGACAGCAACATGTAGTTGCAAAGGTATTACCGGGTGAGTTTTATGTATCCAAAAATGACGAATTAATTAGTACTGTATTAGGTTCATGTATTGCTGCGTGTGTCTACGATGATAAATTAGGGATTGGTGGTATGAATCATTTTATGCTGCCTGCAGAGAAAGGAGTTGAGCAAGCAAATGCGCACAGCTTAAACTGTCGTTATGGTAATTGGGCAATGGAATTTTTAATTAATGAAGTGCTGAAAAATGGAGGCTCTCGCAGTAACTTAAAAATTAAATTGTTTGGTGGTGGAAAAATTATTCGTTCTATGACAGACATAGGCTTAGGTAATATTCGTTTTGCCTATTCCTATGTGCAGGAAGAGAAGCTTGACCTTGTTTCCCATGATGTGGGGGGGCCTTGGCCTAGAAAGGTCAACTTTAATCCTCAGACGGGTAGGGCACAAGTTAAAAAATTACGAGAAATGCACAGCGATGCATTAGAAAAGCGTGAAGTGCGCTACTTGCATGATATTGAAAAACAAGACTCGAATACAGATATCGAGCTGTTTTAGGAGTTCTTCATGATCAAAGTTTTAGTTATTGATGATTCACCCTTGATAAGGAGAATATTAACAGATATTTTGTGCGAGCCAGCCGATATGGAGGTTGTTGGGTGTGCAGCAGATCCCTATCAAGCACGAGAAATGATCAAGCAGTTAAAGCCTGATGTATTAACGCTCGATGTTGAAATGCCTAAAATGGACGGCATTAGTTTTTTAAAAAACTTAATGCGGTTACGTCCAATGCCCGTCGTTATGATCTCAACATTAACTCAGAAAGGTTCCCCTGTTACTTTAGAGGCATTAGAGATTGGCGCTGTTGACTTTATAGCTAAGCCCACTGTCAATTTATCGGAGCAATTTAACCAATATGCGGCGGTGCTGCAGCAAAAAGTGCGTACAGCGGCAAGCGCAAGAGTACGTCCGTGCAAACCTTCAAGTAACCAGGTTATAGAACCTAGCGTAATTTCAAACTTTAATGTTTCTGCTATTTTAGCCATTGGCGCATCAACAGGTGGAACGGAAGCGATTAAAGAAGTGTTGATTAGGATGCCTAAAAATTGCCCTCCTATTGTAATTACACAACATATTCCGCCTGTATTTAGCAGCTCGTTTGCTCTAAGAATGGATAAAACTTGCACAATTAATGTTAAAGAAGCTGAGCATGGAGATAAGTTGGCAGCAGGTTGGGCATTCATAGCTCCAGGAGGTAAGCACCTGAGTGTAGTAAAGCGTGGTAGCCATTTAATCTGTCACTTAGATGAGTCGGCTGCTATTAATCGCCATCGCCCTGCTGTCGATGTGCTGTTTAACTCACTAGTAAACATACATCCTAAAAATACCGTGGCGGCATTACTTACAGGTATGGGTAATGATGGCGCCAAAGGGTTATTAGCGCTCAAGGGCTGTGGGGCTTATACAATTGCACAAGATGAACTCACATCAGTCGTGTGGGGGATGCCAAAAGCGGCTATTGAATTGGGGGCTGCTGATGATGTTTTGCCACTAGAAAAAGTGGCAGAGCATCTATTGAAAAAAGCGCAAAAACAGCTTAAATAAGTAACTTGAGCTTTATGCTCTTAGCTCAAGTTAACCCATTTTGTTTACTCTGTAAGTACCCATGGTTGAGAAAACCAGTAATAGCTTCCTTTATGTGTCTTTGATGGAGCTGTGCAGTTAAACCGCGAGCGACCTAAATTTAACTTTTTAGGAGAGTTTACTTTTACTGTATCAGCTGTAACCCAATCTAGCTGAGCTTGTCCAACACCAGACACGTAACAGGCTAATTGACTTTTATGAAAGTCACCCATTTCAAATTGAATACTGATGATAGGTGGATTTTCGTTAGTTACGCTATCAGAGTATGTAAGCGCTTTAATTGTAAATGGGCGAGAGCTAAGTTTGGTTTTGAGAGTATCCAATTTGCTATAAAATCCCGATGCTGGAAAGCGTGGCAGGCGGGTAAAATCAGAGTTTACGCCAATGGCTCCTGAGTGTTGGCCAATGCCAATAAAACCAAGGCTTTTTACCAACTCTTGAAGCTGGTTATTGAACTCACCATAAGGATAAGCTAAATATTTAAAATCATGACCAATTTCCTCTTTAATGCGCTTTTGCGAAAATAAAATATCGTCTTTTATTCGTGCTTTCCATTGCGCGTCGTTTTCACCACTTTGGCGTTGGTGCAGGTAATCGTGCTGTGAGCTGTGATTGCTGATCAGCGCCCCTTTTTTGGCAAGCTCTCTAAGTTTATCCCAGCCCATAACATACCCTTTGCCTTCATCAATCAATTTTGGGTTTACAAAAATGGTATAAGGGTAATTAAATGCTTCAAGTATAGGAGCGGCTTGGTCATAATTGTTGTTGTAACCATCATCAAAAGTAATTGCGACCGTTTTATCAGGTAAGCTTTTGCCTTGTTGTAAAGAGTTTACTAATTCATTTAATGGAATCACATTAAAGTCATGTTGTTTAAGGTAGCTTAAATGGGCTTCAAAGTTTTTAGCACTGATGCTAGTAACTGCGGGCAGCGTTTCGCTAACATGATGATACTGTAAAATAATCGCGCTTTTTACAGAAAACGATAGGTAAAAAAGGATAAATAAAACACAGTGAAACAATTTCTTAAAGTTCATAAAGCACACCATAAAAGCTTGTTGTTATTAGCGGGTCCGATGATCTTATCAAATATAACCGTGCCACTGTTAGGAATAGTTGATACAGCTGTCATTGGGCATTTAGGGAGTGCGCATTATCTTGCAGGTATAGCACTGGGCGCGACAGTCATTTCATTATTGTTTTGGCTGGCAGGCTTTTTAAGAATGAGTACCACAGGCTTGGTTGCTCAAGCGTATGGCAGTCAGGATAAAGCACTGCTGGCAAGCTTATTAAAACGCAGTTTATTGTTAGCCCTTGTTGTTGCGTTTACTTTACTTGCTGCATCACCGTGGATAAAAGATTTAATTGCGTATTTATCAGGGTCCAGTGATGCAGTGCTAGAGCAGGCGTATATTTATTTTGATATTCGTATTTTTAGTGCGCCCGCTGCGTTATGTAATTTGGTTTTATTGGCGTGGATGTTGGGCGTGCATTACGGCCGAGGACCTTTTTATTTACTGTTAGCAACTAATATTACTAATATTGTGCTCGATATTTATTTCGTTGTTTACTTAGATTGGCAAGTGGCGGGCGCGGCATGGGCCTCAGTGATTGCAGATTATACCGCGTTCATATTTGCTGCTGTTTTGGTTTTAAATTTAGCCGCTAAAAAGTCGGTGCCATTGTTTATTAGTGGTTGGTTTAGTGCTTCGCAGATGGTGGCATTACTAAGTTTAAACCGTGATATTTTTATTCGCTCTCTTATTTTGCAGTTGTGTTTTAGCTTTATGACCTTTTATGCGGCGCGTATAGGCGATATAACCTTGGCTGCAAATGCTGTATTGCTTAACTTTTTAATGCTGGTGAGCTTTGCTCTTGACGGAGTTGCTTATGCAAGCGAGGCAAAGGTCGGTCAAGCTAAGGGTCAAAATAGTGAACGCAAAATACACTTATGGGTTAAAGTTAGTTTATTTTGGGGAGCAATGTTTGCTTTAGCATATAGTGTATTCTTTGCCTTATTAGGAAAGCACATTATCGCTTTACTAACTGATGTACCTGAGGTTATTGCTACCGCTACACTGTACTTGCCTTGGCTTGTCGTGTTGCCCGTTGCGGCAATGAGTTGTTTTTTATTTGATGGTGTATTTGTTGGGTTAACGCGGGCAAAAGACATGCGCAATAGTATGTTATTGTCAGCGAGTGTCGGCTTTGCGGGCGTATTTTTGGTTTTTCACTCTTGGCAAAATCATGGTTTATGGCTAGCAATGACCTGCTTTATGCTCTTAAGAGGTATTACATTAATTGTACGTTATAGGCAGCTAAAGAAAGCGGGGTGCTTACTTCACTAAGTATTCAATACGGGTAACTTTGCTTTAATCACATTTAATTACGTGTGTAAATAAAAAGTATCGGCTAAGCTTTATCTATATGGAATGAGTAGAGTAAAGGGTTTTTGATGCGGTTAAAGCTAGGGTTTTTACTTGGTGTATTAATCTTACTCAAATTAAGTAATGCCTTAGCGGCTTTTGAGCATTACACAATAGAAGATGGCTTGTCTCAAAGTATAGTGTTTAGCATAGAGCAAGATGAACTTGGTTTTATGTGGTTTGCAACACAAGATGGTTTAAACCGTTTTGATGGGGACCGTTTCGAAGTGTTTAAGGCTTCGGATAAAAATAGTAATTCGTTGGCAAACAATTACATTTACCCATTATCCCTAGATAATCAAAATCAGTTAGTTATTGGCACGCGCTATGGGGGGGTTAATCAGTTAAACTTATTTAATTACGCTTTTTCTACTCCTTTGTTAAATGAAAAGCGCATTACTGCACTACTCCTTTATGAAAAATGGCTGTTTGTTGGTACGTTTGACGGTGTTGTGTATCGTATAAACCGTGACTCATCAAAAATTGATACGCTCGTCGATAATCTAAAAAAGCCGATTTACGCACTTGAAAAAATAGATAATATTCTATGGATTGGCAGTAATGGTAGCGGTTTAACCCACTATGATTTACAAACCGACACCTTATTGCCAGCTATGTTAGAAGACATCTTTAAAGCTGAGCCTATCTATCCAAGTATTTATGCCATTAAGCAAGATGCTAATGCTCACGTATGGATTGCAACCCAAGGAGGCGGCGCTTATAAAATCGATTTAACAAAACGGATATTTACCAATTGGCGCCATGGTGAACAAGATCTTGAGAGCATTTCAAGTAACCAAATCCGTGATATTGAATTCGATGAGCAAGGCCGAACTTGGTTTGCAACACGTGGTGGTGGCGTCAGTATTTATCACCAGCAAACACAGCGCTTCACTCATTTAAAACATGACCCTTTTGATCGCTACAGCTTAGCGCATAATCGTGTGTACAGTGTATTTAAAGATCAATCAGGTATTATGTGGTTTGGTACAGCGAATGGTATTAGCAAGTTAGATCCAGCCTCGTTGAGCTTTACTAAATTACGTAAACCAGCCCCTCTATCTAGTAATGATGCTTGGGCTCTTCATGAAGACTCTAAGCAGCGGCTGTGGTATGGGAGTTGGGGGGCCGGTATTGATATCCTTGATAAAAACTTTAACCGTGTAGACCACCTAGATAAACATTCATCCCCAATAGCATTATCAAGCAACGCAATCAAAGTCATTACCCAAGATGGGTTAGGCAATACGTGGATTGGAACGTGGGAGCGCGGCATTAATGTTATCACCAAACAAGGTGAATTGATCGCATATCATGCAGAGGAGGGGGAGCATGGGTTGTATGAGAATAGTATCTATAGCTTATTAGCCGATAGTAACAACAATGTATGGGTGGGAACGAATGGTGGGGGGTTATTCAAATTTGATATTCAATCGCAAAAATTTATTAGCTACAGTAAGCCGCAACCCAATACAACTTTGCTCATTGATGCCCCAAGAGTGACCAGCCTTTATCACGGGCAAAATAATGAGCTTTGGATTGCGACAGATGGCTTTGGTGCTTATAAGTATAATACCGAGTTAGATTCCCTCTCCCATTTTACAAAGCGTCCTTCAGGCGAAGGGTTAAGCCACAATACAGTTCGAGCATTCTTACTACGTGATAATGGAGATATGTGGCTGGCAACCTCTAATGGGGTCAATATTATAAAAGCAGGCACAGGGCAAATTACACACATCGGGTTGGATGATGGCTTACCTAACCAAGTTGTATATGGTTTGGTTGCACAAGGCGAGGAATCGGTTTGGCTCAGTACTAACAATGGCCTTGCTAAAGTTAATAGCTCGACTGGCCTCATTAGGCACTTTAAAGCAAAAGATGGCATTCAAGGAAATGAGTTTAATGCAGGGGCGTATCTCAAAACGCGGCAAGGAAAAGTCATTTTTGGCGGAACACAAGGCCTAACCGTTTTTTCGTCCGATGAATACCAACCTCAACTACCTGCTAAACTAGCATTAACCAAGCTAAAGTTTGATGACCAGCCTCTACGCAACAGCATGGGTAGCCAATTAGGTATGCATTATGAGGTTGAGAAAAATCGTCAACTGGAGATCCCTCACTCAGTAAAGCGTATTTCGCTTGCCGTTAACCTTTTGCACTTCTCAGAACCTAAAACCAATGTCTATCGCTATCGATTAATTGGCTTTGAACAACAATGGCGTTCAGCGAAAGGAGCAAGCCTTTCGATTGATTATACAAATTTACCGGCAGGAAATTATCAGCTTGTTGTTGAAGCAAATTCACATTTAGGTGGGAAAGCACTCGCTCCGTTGATGTTAAACCTACATGTACTTACTCCGTGGTGGCAAAGCTCATTGGCTTATTTTATTTATTGCCTCTTGTGTGCAATATTTGTTTGGATATGTATTAGTCTATGGACACAGCGATTACGTAATCAAAAGAGTGAACTAGAGCGTTGCGTGGTATTAAGAACCCAAGAGATTGAGTCGCAAAAGTCAGTGATTGAAAAGCAAGCTACTGCGCTTGGGCACACGTTAGAAAGCAAAGTTCGCTTCTTTACTCATGCATCCCATGAACTACGAACCCCGCTTAGCTTGCTTGTTGCACCAACACAGGCATTGTTAACGAATGAGAGTAACCCTAATAAAAGAGCTAATCTGGATTTAATTTTGCGCAATTCACGACGGCTAGAGGGATTAGTAGATAAGTTACTTACGTTAACGCGCTTTGATCAAAGCAATGATGAAGAACTAAAAACTATTTCATTGTCGGCAATAGCCAGAGAGGTTGCTGAGCAGTTTAGTGTGTTAGGTGAGCAAGATATTGTGTTCGAATATGATATTGAAGAAGCTCTTTATATCCACGCTAGCAGAGAAGGGTTAATCACAATATTTAATAACCTGCTAAGCAATGCATTCAAATTTACTACACAAGGTAGAGTTGAGTTAAAGGTTTATGCTTTGCAGCAACAGGCAGTAATAGAGTTTAAAGACACTGGACGGGGTATTGCTGAGGTGGAAGCCAGTAAAGTCTATGATTTGTTCTACCGAACAGCAGGCAATACAAATGTAGAAGGCAGCGGTGTAGGCTTATCTATTGTTAAAAAGCTCGTAGATAAATACGCTGGACAAATTGAGCTACAAAGTACATTGCTCAAAGGCACTCAATTTAGTGTTAAATTCGCTCTGGTTTGTGCTCCTAAGCAATTGCAAAGTCAACATAATCTTCAAATCAAAACTAAGCAACATCTTAACGAAGATGATTTGGCAACCGTGTTAGTTGCTGAAGATAATGATGAATTAAGGCATTACCTTTACAATGAGTTAGCTGCTAAATATCAGGTGCTGATGGCCAGTAATGGTAAAGTTGCGATGGAATTAATGCAAAAGCATGTACCTGATTTATTAATTACAGATTTGATGATGCCAAAAATGGACGGATTTGCTCTATTAAAAGAAGCGCATAACTGTCGTATTACTTGCCATATTCCGGCTATTATTTTAACCGCTAAAGGCGATCACGAAAGCCGCTTAAAAGGACTTAATCATTTTGCGCTCGATGTCATTACTAAGCCTTTTGACCGTGATGAGCTATTGGTTAAAGTCGATAATTGGATTGCATGGATAAATACATATCATCAACATACTCCACATGAGATTCAAGCTGAATCAACAAAAAGTGGTACGGTGAATCGAGATCCCAAAGACACACAATTATTAGTTAATTTAAATGCGTTTCTAGATCTACATTACTCGGATACGCAGCTGACGGTGCCACGTTGCGCAAAAGAGTTAGCGCTTAGTGAACGTCAATTTCAGCGAAAATTGAAAGTGCTTATTAACCTTTCCCCAACTGAGTTCATCCGAGATTTTCGTCTTACTAAGGCTGCAGACTTATTACTGCAGGGTCGGCAGATAAATTTAGTAATAGAAGATGTCGGTTTTACCTCGCGTTCTTATTTTTCTAAGGCCTTTAAAGCTAAATATGGGATGACAGCAAAGGAGTATCAGTTATCTAATTAGTTGAAAGTTATTACTTTGTCGTGTGAGGAGACAAATTGGTCGGATATGGACGCTGTTTTTTTTGCGTCTTGCGGTATGCTTTATTCATCCTTTTTAGCATGTAACTCCCTTCGCTTTAATGGGTCTGACACTTACATATAGTAAATATGTATAAATCATCGAATTTCTCTCCTTAAGTGGAGGCTGGAGAGTAGGCTAGCCTCTGCTATTTTTCTTTTATTGCTTTGCCAATACCTGATTAGAATATTTCATATCACAAGTATTTCACGCCTCTATCATATTGAAAATTATAAACTTGTCGGGAATGAGTACAAATTGGTCGCATATGTAGTCACCGTGTTTAGTAAGTTAAACTAGAATCATCCCAGTTACTTTTTGTAGAAAAGGTGCTCCAAAAATTGATACCTGAGTAATGGAATAGCGGCTCAATTGCATAAGTGGATTTGCCAATTAATTTTGCAAAAGATGTATCTCGTCATTCTATTTTCATTTATTGATTTATTCATTTGGCTTATCTGTGTCGTGTAATCAGTTTTATTGATTTACATAGGGCCAGCAACAGGGAAAAAGGAAATAAAATGAGTGTATCAAATAGGCTTCATCGTTCGGGTGTTTTGGCACTATTGACAAGTGCTTTTATTATCACAGGTTGTGGCGGCGGAGGCGGCGATAGTGGCGACTCCACGCCCCCAGCTATAAGTAATAACAGCCCAACTGTGAGCATTTCTGGTGACGCAGAAGTTAACGAGGGAAAAGAGTTGTCCTTGACCGCTGTTGCCAGCGACAGTGATGGCAGTATCACAAGCTACGCATGGCAAGCTATTTCAGGGCCTACAGTCACGTTAGCAGGTAGTGATAGTGAAAATGTTAGCTTTACTGCGCCTAATATCGAAGAAGATACCGATTTAGTACTTGAAGTGACGGTGACTGATAATGAAGGTGCGACCAAAAGTGCTCAAATCACGGTTAATATAAAGCGTGAAGTGCTCAGTGTGACTATTACAGGAATTGTCACAGATGAGCCTATTGTCTCTTCAAATATAGCTGTTCAAGTGGGTGATGACCTTTTTGAAGTCACCGCCGATGAAACGGGTCAATACACAGTGAAAGTTGAAGTGGATGACTCGTTTGCTAATAAGCTTGTAAGGTTAGTGGCACTGGGGAACAACGCTATCAACCCAGAAGTTGAATTTGTATCGCAGTTAAAGTCAGTTGCAACCTTAATTACACAAGCGGGTGATGATGCGACCTTGACAAAAAATGAAAACTTCGGCGTTAACATTACCAATGTGAGTACTGCTGAATATGCTTTGGTAAAACGTGATAATGGTGATGTGCAAGACGAAGCTTCACTTTCAAATGCGTTGTTAGCTGTTGATGCAAATGAAAAGCTGTTACTAGCATCTTTAATTAAAATTATAGTGGATGATGAAAACTACACACTCCCAGAAGGCGTGGATTCAACATTGGCGTTAGTATCTAATGCAAACGATATTGACAACTTCGTGAACACTGTTGATAGTCAAGACCCTGACTTAATCGAGGCCACTAAAAAAGCGATTAAAGACGATGATGACCTGATTGACAAAACCATTGGTGATGTAACAGGTGAATTCATTTTGACAATGCCACAATCTTACCGCGCAGCTGCGGCGCAATTACATCTGCTTGATGAGGAAAAGGGTTACATTAGCTTTACTGGTTTTGAAACGAACTTTACCTGGCAACAAACTGGACCCTCGATAAGCATGGTACTTGATGAGGCCGCTTTAGAGAGCTGCGCCATGATGATGGATGAGAATAATCAGCAGCAGGAGAGTTGTCAGTACCTAGTGGAGTTAGGGATGACCATACTCCTTGAGAACGATGTGAATAAAACCGTTGAACTGTATAGAAAGTTTGAAAGACGCTGGAGCAGCACAGGTGATGTTCACGATTCATATGAAGGCACAACCAACTTTAGTTTAATTGAAAAGCAACAGACGATAGCCATTACGGCCGATAAACTCATAGGCACCTGGGTTGTTGATGGTGCAAGTGAATTTCAAGGTTTAAGAAGTGCCGTATCATTTGATTTACTTGCTGGCGGTGCGGGAACGCTCAGAGATAATGATAAAGCACCTGTTAGTATCACTTGGCAAATAATTGATAATCGCTTAGTGATTACCAACACCAATGAAGAGGCCGTGTTTGATTATGAGTTTTGGTTGATCAAGGATGTTCAAGTAGGGTATCAATTTGTGTCATCACTAAACGCCAAAGCAGATGAATCAACACGTACTTCATCTGGTTTAATGGTCAAAGATAATCAATTAGCATTTACTACAAGCGAATTACTGGGCAAGTGGACAATCTATCAGGGGTACAACGCGCCACAGACTGATTTACATTACGATGTTTATGATGATGGCTTAATGAACTTTAATTTAAACCAAGATTATCGTTCGTGGCAAATCGGCAGTGAGGGTGAGTTTTTACGTTATAACTACTTCACTGATAACGGTGTTCAACCAGTGTGTCCTGAAGGCCAAACCTGCCAAGTATATAGCGAGTTTTCACAACGTTTATTGGCAACAGCCAATGACCAAAACTTTACCTATCGTAAATACCGGTTCTATAACTTTGATGGTTCAGAAAGACCGCAAAATTACTCCTCCCATCTTCGTAATTTCTCAGTTGCAAATGGTGAGTATGGTGTCACACGTTTTGCACCCTATTGGATTCAAGAGAACCCAGGCTTTGACGAAAACGGATACCCAACCAATGTAAATTATATCGAACTGTATACGCCCAATAGCAAAGGTGTAGAAGCAATCACTATTGCGACAAACTATAACGAGCAAGGCGAGCCTAGTAGTTACACAATTAGCTTTACTAACGCAGGTGTTACACAGTCGTATGATTATAGTTTAGCTTCTGGGAAACTTTTATTTAGTGATCAACAAATCGAAATAAAGGACTTTGAACGCAACTTCCTCACTGTGTGTATTTATGCTCAGGGCGGGGTGTGTAATGAGGCAAATACACAAGCTTGGTACTTTGATGAAGCAATGGCAGCTGAAAATGTACAAGCTGTTCGTCCGCAACCTACACATCCGCTCGATGGTGCATGGCAGTTGGCCGATGAACCTGATGTAGTACTGGTTTTGCGTGATGGCAAGTGGATTCAAATTCAATCAATAGCAGTAGAAGGAGAGACTGACGCTTTTCCTGGTTATGAAATAGGTGATTTTACTTGGAATGAAGCAACAGGAGATTTTACTGTTAATTTAACTGAAGACACTAATGGGGCATTTGGCTACGACAGCGACGAGCCATTAAAAATTACGGTTAATGCAGATGAACTGACTTTTTCAGTCGAAGGTGAAGGGGATTATAGATTTACCCGTATTTATGACCCCAGTAAGCCTCATGTAGGTGCTTACTTTAGTGGTTCAATTGCCAATAATGACTTTTTCTTAGCAGTGTTTAAAGGGGATGGTTATTTCACTGAGTTTGATCATGAGGTTGGTTTTACACCAGCAATTAATGCGGGTACTTACACTTATACTGCTGACCCGTCTGGCGATCCTGAACTGTTAAGTGTCACCTTGGATTACTACCTTAATCAGATGCAAGCTGATGAGCTAGAGGAAATTGAACCTTATGTTGTGATTAAGGGGGAGGGTAATAGATTGGTGTGGCTTGATGGAAACGACTTTGGTGTCGATCAGCGAGTTACTAATATTGTTGACCCCATTGAGCTTGTTGAAGCTGATGTAGTGGGAGAGCATGTATTAAGTTATCTGGACCAAGGTGCCAGTATGGAACACACTATTGTGGTGCGCAATGACGGCACTACAAGCTTTACATTAGCCGGAGAAACGCGAGAAGGAACGTGGTCAATTGATTTAGGGAGCTTAAAATTGGTTAGTCCTGAATCAAGTACACAAGATGCGACTTATGGAATGGTTATAACCCCACACTCAGTTGTAGCGGGTGGCTTTGAAGTCGCTGCTTTTAGCGTCACAGTACCGAGTAATCATCCAGATAAAGAGGATCCAAACCTGCACATCAGTGTAATGGGTAGCTTTATAAAGCAATAACATTTAACGGAGCCTAACGGCTCCGTTTTATTTTAAGGATTGAGAAAATGTATAAAATCTTATTGGTTATGTTTTCTGTCGCACTTACAGGCTGTGAAACAGTTGAGTCTGTGCAGCAGGATGTCAGTGCATTTAGTGATAATCTGTTTTCCAACTCAGGCAGTGAAGAGGATGCCGTCAATGCATATGAAAAAGCACAGGAAGCTTATTTAGAAGCAAGCAAGGTAAGAAAGCAAACGACTTCACTAAATGCACAGCAGCGAAGCGTGTGGGCTGAGCTTGAAAGTGATTATCAAAAACTGGTCGCAAACCCTGATTCAGCAGCTGATAAAGAATCGATTTTTTCAGATGGTACATTAGCCGAAAATATAATGACGCATAGTCTTGAGTTTATCGAACTGACGGCAAAAGCAGATTAATTATTAAGATTGTTTAAAAGTGACAGGTGATTGTGTTAAAACACATCCCTAGCTCACTTTTTAGCGACAACTATGACTGAACTTTACCACTGGTTTGATTTAATTGGCGTTGCCGTATTTGGAGTATCAGGCACGTTGATTGCTTACGATAAGAAAATGGATGGCTTTGGAGTTTTTGTACTCGCCACTGTTACGGCTATTGGTGGGGGAACAGTGCGTGATTTGATCTTGGATGTCCCTGTATTTTGGCTGCACGATCAAAGTTATTTTATTGCTATTTTTGCCGCTGTATTTATTACAGCTAGATTGATCAACAAGCAAAAATCGATTCCGCTTTACCACTTACAAATTGCAGATGCATTTGGATTGGCGTTTTTTGCTGTTATGGGTACGCAAAAGGCGCTGCTTGCAGGCATGCCTGCAACCACAGCCATAATTATGGGAATAATCACAGGCTGTTTTGGCGGCATGATACGCGATGTATTGGCTGGCAATATCCCGATGTTGTTAAAAGGTGAGCTTTACGCCATTACGTGTATTGCTGGTGGGTTAGTTTATACTCAGAGTGTTTCATTGAATGCGATGACTGAAATTGCGATGGTTTTAGCAATGCTAACGACCTTACTATTACGTCTTGCAGCAATGAAATGGCAACTTACACTACATATTTTTAAATATCCTGACTAGACTGTAATAAAAAGTACATTACAGGGACAAAGGATGTGTCGTTAGCTCGTATTTATTCTCGTGCGCAGGTGGGAATTCAAGCACCAGAGGTGATGGTTGAAGTTCACTTAGGCAATGGTTTGCCAGCCTTTCATATTGTCGGCTTGCCAGAGGCCTCAGTTAAAGAATCAAAAGACAGAGTAAGAAGTGCGCTCGAAAACTCTCAGTTCGGTTTCCCTGATCAAAGAATTACGGTCAACCTTGCGCCTGCAGATTTACCAAAAGAGGGTGGCCGCTTTGATTTAGCTATTGCAGTTGGGATTTTGGTCGCTTCAGGGCAAGTGGTTTGTAATGAATTAGAGCGCTATGAGTTTTATGGTGAGCTTGCGTTAAATGGCGAAGTTAGAGGTGTGAACGCCATTTTACCCTCGGTATTGGCCGCTAAAGAGCAAGGGCGTTGTTGTTTTCTGCCTGCTGTTAATGACAGTTTAGCTAGCTTGGTGAATGGTGTAACACGAAAAGCAGTTAACTCAATACAGGATGTGTGGAATGATTTACTGAATCAGCAACCATTGCCACTGAACATTGAGTATGAAGAGCGTGTTCAAAGCACTCATTTTATTCACGATTTAAGTGATGTTAAAGGTCAGCCGGGTGCTAAAAGGGTATTGGAAATAGCTGCCGCTGGGGGTCATAATTTACTTTTTTTAGGGCCTCCTGGCACAGGTAAGTCAATGCTTGCTCAGCGTATGCCCACCATTATGCCAAGTATGTCTGATGAAGAAGCCCTTTCTAGTGCCGCGTTGTATTCTATTATTGGTCAATCAATCGACTTAACCAATTGGCGTAAAAGGCCGTTTCGTAGTCCTCATCATACGTGTTCAGCTGTCGCTTTGGTTGGGGGGTCTTCAAACCCTAAACCAGGCGAAATATCTCTGGCTCATAATGGTGTGTTGTTTTTAGATGAGCTGCCTGAATTTGAAAGAAAAGTATTGGATTCACTGCGCGAACCAATGGAAACCGGCACGGTTACTATTTCAAGGGCTGCGCGGCAAATGGAGTTTCCGGCCCAGTTTCAACTGATTGCTGCTTTAAATCCAAGTCCTACAGGGTGTCATAATGATAAACGGGCAACCCCAGATCAAGTTATGCGATATTTATCCCGAGTGTCAGGCCCTTTTATTGATCGGATTGATTTACAAATAGAATTGCCTCGCTTGAGTAGCAATCAATTACAAAGTACTGAGCTTGAAGAAAGCAGTGCTCAGGTGAGAGCGCGGGTTGAAGCTGCTTATAATATTCAACTCACCAGACAAGGCAAAGTGAATGCACGGCTTAATAATAAAGAAATGAGTAAATTCTGCGAATTAGCACCCGCGGAGTTACAGTTTTTAGCTAAAGCCAGTGAAAAGCTGTCATTGTCACCACGTTCTTATCATCGGGTAATAAAGGTTGCGCGCACAATTAGTGATTTAAAAGGCCAGGAAAATATAGGGTTAGCGCAATTGAAAGAGGCGCTTAATTATCGCGCCTTTGAGCGTTTGATTTCGCAGTTATCACAGTATTAGCGGCTGGATATTCTGCTTAAATTGATAGCATGTACCCTTTACCACGTACAGTTACGATGCGTTTTTGGTCTTTTTCATCGCTGAGCTTTTTGCGTAAACGGCCAACGAGAACATCTACAGTACGATCGTTGGGGCTCCAATCAGGTTGACCGATTTCTTCTGATATTTTTTCTCTAGGTGTCGCTTTACCTGCGTTCGAAATTAAGCATATAAGGACTTTATGCTCTGCTTCAGTTAAACGTGATTCAATGCCATTTGCAGTAATCAGTGTGCGATTATCTGGGTGAAGTTTAAAGTCGGCGTATTCAATAAACTCTTCACTTTCGTCATTATCAGTGCTGCCTTTTAACCTTTTGTGCAGTGCACGCATGCGTAACTCTAGCTCTAAAAGATCAACTGGCTTGCAAATATAATCATCAGCGCCTTGGGCAAGGCCTGCAATTCTATCGGCTTGTGAGTCGCGGCTTGAAAGCATAATCACACCGATATCAGTTAAGGTGTTGAGCTCTTTAGCTAAATGGAGCCCGTCACGCATAGGTAAAACAATATCAACAATGGCAAGTGAAATGGCACTATTGCTATGTTCACGTGAGCTAACAATTTCAAGCGCTTGAGCACCTGTTGCATCATTTTCAATGTGAAATTCAGTCTGGGCAAAGTGTTTAATGATGCGTTTAACCAATAGTTCATCATCTTCAACCAGTAAAACATTAATAGTCATAGTATCTTAATTACCTATATTGATGTCTCCATATTAGCACTCATTAGCGTAAGGAGAGAACAACTGAAGTACTGTTTATGATAGTTTCTTTGCATAAACTCAAATAATAGAAGAAAGGAAAGCTTTGTTTCCTTTCTTTCATACCTTATTATTTTTCAGGGTATAAGTATTGCCACCATTGCGGTTCATCTTTTAAATGCTTATCAAAGTAGGCAAGCATTGTGCTCCACCAATCAAAGCGTTTATCGCGAGCAAAAATTTGATGATCAGCACCTTTATACTCAATCAGATCAACATCCTTACCAAGAAGTTTAAGTGCAGTATACATGTTATGGCTTTCGCCAACTGGCACATTAGTGTCGGAGTCTCCATGTAGTAAAAGCAGTGGTGTCGTTACTTTGTCTGCATGAAAAACAGGGCTTCGTTGACTGTAAAGTTCACTGTTATTCCACGGGAAGCTGCCTTTAGATGCTTCTCCAGAATATAAATAGCCCCACCAACCTTGACCCCAATACGAGGTAATATTAGAAATACCTGCATGGGCAATAGACGCGCTAAACATATCGGTTTTAGTCGCTAATAACATGGTCATAAAGCCACCGTAGGATGCACCTAAATTACCTAAACGATTTTTATCAATAAATGAGTACTGCGCAAGTAATGCCTGAGTGCCTTGCATAATGTCCTCAGCGGTATGTTCACCCCATGCATTGACGTGTTTAGCTGAGAATTCTTGACCAAACCCTGTTGCTCCAGTTGGTTGAACAACATAGACAACATACCCATTAGCTGCCCAAAAGTTAAATGGGTAACGACCAGTAAAACCACGCGAAACCGGAGATGTACCACCATAATAATAGATCAAAGCTGGATGCTTTTTAGATTTATCTAGATTGGTTGGTAAATAGACGCGGCCTTTTATTTCAACGCCCTGTTTATTTGTGAAGTTAAACTCTTCAAGCGTTGGAATTTGCGTATTCGCATAGGCTAAAGGTTTCGAATCCCATAGTTTGCTTGCTCTATTTTTGCTGATCTTTAAATATTTTAATTGCTGTGGTGAGGATGCTGTTGTACCACTGAACAAAATAGCGGGTGAGCGGTTTTTAGAGACACTAAATTGCTCAACAACATCTAATTTAGTGTTTAGTTTGCTAAATCGGTTTTTACTTAAATCAAATAAATACAGTTGTTGGGTATCTTGCTCTGTAACTTTTAGAACAGCATCACCGTTGTTAAGCACATTTAGTTGACCTATAGCAGGGTCAAAGTTTTTGCTCAATGCTTTGGCCTTTTTGCCATCAGAGTCAAGTAAATATAGCTGCCCATCATAGTTATTGGCGAGCATATCTTGTGGGATGTTACGGCCTAAACCATCTTTAAAGTCAGGTCCTGCAACAACATAGATACCTTCATCGGTGTACTTAGCTTGATTAAAGGTTTTAAATTGACCTAAAACACTGTGTTTTGCTGTCGCAAGGGTTGTTTCAACTAGCTCTGCGATAGGATGAGTAGATGCTTCCATAGCGTGAGCACTTCGGCTTAATAAGACCGTACCTTGTTCGCTGTTGAAGTCTTCTATGCTATGGCTTAAAGGACCTTCGCTGATTGCTTTGCTTAAACCAGAATTGATATCAAGTAGATAAGCTTGTGAAGTGGTGCGAGCATATGACCAGCGATCTTGCAGACCCCTGTAATGCTTGGTTAAGCTGGTATCGGCTTTGGGATACTTAGACCAAGTAAAAATTAAGCTATCGTTGTTGTAAAACGCAAAGCCGCTCGCGCCCTCTAAGTTCTCAGCAATAACATCAAGTGCTAAGTTTTTGCGATTTAATTTCTTTAATTTACCGTCAATTAAGTACACAACAGATTTGTTATCAGGACTCCAAATTACATTACTTGGTTGGCCTGATTCAAAGCGATAAAGCACTGTGCTGTCTTGATCTTTAAGCACCGTTGTTATTTGTGCTTGATTGCCTGCAGCATCATTGTAAGAGCGAGTGCTGGCAATATAGTGTTCTGCATCAGGTGACAGTGACAGCATGCTTATAGTCGGCGCATCAAATAATTGCTTTGCAGAGAGAGTTTTACTCGCGTTTTGACTTATGGTGATTTTGTCATGTTCTGACTTAGGCTCAAAATCCAGTGACACCTCATTCCAATTAGCGACTTGTTCTGCAATGATCAGGATTTGATGCTCGCCATTACTTAATGCCAGTTGATAAGTATGCTCGGTGGCAGTTAGCTCTTCGCCATCGATAAACAACTTGGCTTTTTCAATTCCGCTAAGCTTAAGTGCACCTTCACTAAAACGTTCAGTGTGTATAGTAAATTTTAATGCTTGTATCCCACCGAGTGTAAGCGCATTTATACTACTCAATGTTTGCCATTTATGCTGCTCACCAAAGACTGAAATGTGAGAGCTATTAGCTTGTAAACTCGGGAGTAGGTTTTTAATAGCCGCATCATGGTGGGGAGTTTGGTAAGGTTTTACTTGCATTTGTTCAGCCAAAGGGCCAACAAAAGCGATGTTATCCTTATCCAACACTGCAGCCAAAGCAGAGCTTGAGACAGAGTATAAAGCCAGTGCACTGAATGCGTTTAACACACGTTTATTTGATAATTTTGCAGACAAATTGAAAGTCATTGCTAAGCCTTCGAACGATAATTTGGATAAATATATCATGTATTGGTAGGATGCTCATTAGTCCAACGATGAGAGTGATTTAATGACGTTATTAATTGTTTACATGTGTGTTGCTATTTTAATTTCATTCCTATGTTCTATTATGGAAGCCGTGTTATTGAGCATCACCCCAAGCTATGTTGCTTTGTTGCGTAAACAAAATCCAAAGCTGGCTAAATGTGTTGAAAAATTAAAAAAGAATGTAGATCAACCATTAGCAGCTATCTTAACTTTAAACACTGTTGCGCATACCGCAGGTGCTGCTGGTGTAGGAGCGCAAGCAGCTGTTGTTTTCTCTGATGCAGCGGTAGGTATTGCATCAGCCATAATGACACTACTTGTATTGGTATTATCAGAAATAATCCCCAAAACACTCGGTGCTAATTATTGGCGTGCATTGACCCCAGTTGTAGCTCGAGGACTGGTGTATTTAGTCATTTTATTAAAACCCTTTGTATGGTTTGCTGAAAAGCTAACGAATTTGATGGGACGTAACTACGATGAAGCGTTTTATATTCGACAAGAAATTGAAGCAATGGCTGATATTGGCACTGAGTCGGGCGCGCTACATCAAGAAGAGTCCGAAATTATTCGTAGTTTGTTGCACTTTAGGCATGCTACGCTCGATTCAATAATGACGCCGCGTACTGTTTTATTCAAAGTTCATAAAGATATCACTGTACACCAATACTTGGCTGAACATGGCTCTTCGTCATTTTCACGCGTGTTAGTTTACGATAAAGATGGCGATGATATTATTGGTTTTGTGCATAAAAACGACATTATGTTGGCATACCATCGACTGGGTGAAGACTACAAGATAAGTAAGTTAGTTAAACCTTTGTATACAGTTCCAGAGACACTTTATGTGCCTACATTACTGCACACCTTACTGGCACAAAGAACGCATATTTGTTTGGTAATTGACGAATATGGCGATGTGCAAGGTATTGTAACCCTCGAAGACATGATTGAGTCATTAATGGGGCTTAATATTATGGATGAACGTGACCAATCGGCGGATATGCAAATGGTCGCTAAGCAACGTTGGCGGCAGCGTTTAGCCAATACTGACAAATTACTTAGCGAAGACGAAGACGACGATAAAAAATAAAGTCAGTGTTGATTTGCGTCCTTAACCATTTGTAACCATGACTTTGCCCATACAGTGAATTCAGATCTTGATTTAGGTTTGCAAATTAAAAAGCCCTGCATCAAGATAAACTCTTTGAAGCGGTCTAAGTATTCGAGCTCTTCTATACGCTCGATGCCTTCTGCAACAATTGAAATTCCTTCCTGTATGGCAATATTAACCAAGCTACTGGTGATTACTTGAGAGAATTGGTCGGTTTCAATATGGCTAATTAGAGTCCTATCAATTTTCACTTCACTAAAGGGCAAGGTTTTAAGTTGATTTACATTAGTAAAGCCGATGCCGTAGTCATCTAAAGAAATATCAAAACCGCGAATTCTTAATCGATTCAAGGTTTCTAATTGCGCGCTGCTACAGAGAGCGTGCTGTTCTGTTATCTCTAAAATTATTTCGCTAGGCGTTAAATTATTAAGCTTTAGTATAAGTGCTAGCTTGTCGGGGCAGCTTAAATCTTCTAACTGACAAGGCGACAAATTGAAAGCTAACTTAAATTTATAACCTAAGCATTCTTTCAACGCGATAAAATCTGTAGTGGCTTTTTCAAACAGCTGAAACGTGATTAAATTAATTAAATCAAGATCTTCAGCAACACTAATAAAATGATCGGGTAATAACTGCTGCCCGTTTGCAGTGACAATTCGCGCGAGCACTTCGACACTGGTGATTTTATTTTTGTAGCGGTTAATCTTTGGTTGATAAAAGGGGGTTATTTCATTGTGGCTAATGGCATGTAATAACTGTGATTCATCTATAGATTCAATGGGCTTTTCTATGTGCGAAGCTAAATGGTCTAGTTTTTTAAGTAATGTGTGCACTTGAGTTAGCTGCACTGGTTTTACTATGTTACCGATTAAATGTGCATTACTTCTTTTTGCTAGATCTGCTGCTAAATCAATAACTTTATGATCCATTTCAGAAATAATAACAATCGCACCAGGATAATTCATATCACCTAAGTGCCTAATCAACTCCATTCCATCCATATCAGGCATATTAAGATCAGTGAAAACCGCGTCATATTTTAATGAGGCGTTTTTTACTTTATACAATGCCTCTTGCGCGCTTAAGCATGTTGTAATATTGGGGATTTCAAGTTCGTTTAGAATAGCTTCCATCACCACTAAAATAGCTTTGGAATCATCAACTACGAGAATATTTTTGGCTAATTTGGTCATATTCACTCCTTGAATTTAAAGCAGGTATTAGTATAAAAGTAGCTGCTAACCAAGAAAAAGTCAGTATTTAGGATAAAATAATTTCACAAATTAAAACCGAAAACTAGGTATACTAACGCCACTGTTTTTTAGGCTTTAAGTATTATGATTCAAATACAATTAACTCTTGCAGAGCAGGCATTTAGGTTAATGCTTGCAGAGCAAAAAATTGTGCAAATTTTTCAATCTGACCAAGCAATTAGTTTTGATAACCCACGAACACACTACGTTGAATTTGAGCTAGAGGGGAATCGAGTTGGTATAGATACCAGCGAAGTCCATGAGCAAATGCTATTGCTGTATATTAATGACCATCTGGTACAAAAGCTCCCAATCCCTGAAGTACAAAAAGCCAAGCCTAAGCAAGGACTATTGGGTTTATTTGCCCTAGGCTTTAAGGTATTTAAGAGTGCAAAAGTGGTTAAGGCGGCATTAGCAGGGGCGTCAGTTGCAGGCTATGCGTGGCTTTTTACTTTTGAATTTGCTTTGATGCTTATTGCGTGTTTAGTCATTCATGAATACGGGCATGTAAGAGCAATGAAGTACTTTGGCATAAAAACCAAAGGGATTTACTTAATTCCTTTTGTAGGTGGCCTTGCTGTATCAGATGAAAAGATTACCACTCGCTGGCAAGATGTAGTGATCTCTTTAATGGGACCCGCGTTTGGTCTAATCACTTCTGTATTGGGGGTGGTGCTTTATTACGCCACCGAGATGGAAATATTTGCCGGTGTTGCGGTACTCAGTGCATTGCTTAATTTATTTAACTTACTGCCTATTCTACCGCTCGATGGGGGACATGTATTAAAAAGTATCAGCTTTTCCATGCGCTCTTGGGTGGGATTGAGTATTTGTATCTTAGGCGTATTGTTTGGCTTATGGCTCAGCTACACCTTTGGTTTAATGCTATTAGTGTTCTTTTTATTTATTGGCGCGCTGGAAATTGTGTTTGAATGGCGCGGTCGTCACTTCTCACACCTAGTACCGCTGGATAAATACGGCCAAGGGTTCTCTGCGGTAATGTATGCACTTGTCGTTGCAGGGCATGTCGCGGTGATGATGCACTTTGCCGATTCTGAAAATCCGATATTAAGCTTACCGATGAAAATCTTATCGAGTTAATGTAGTGCATATTGAACTGTCAAAGCGCAACGCGATGTTGCGCTTTAATGTCACTTCTTTACGGATAGTAAGTCAGCATCAACGCAATAAATACACCGGTAATAATTAATTGCACTAAACAAAAACCCATAATGTCTTTGGCTTTTAGGCCTGCAATGGCAAGTACAGGGAGCGCCCAAAAGGGTTGAATCAGGTTAGTCCAAGCATCTCCCCACGCGACCGCCATGGCGACGCGGGGCATATCAGCACCTAGCGCCTCTGCGGCGGGAATTACTATCGGTGCTTGCACCGCCCACTGGCCACCACCTGATGGTACAAATATATTCACAAGGCCTGCACTCAAAAAGCTCCAGAAGGGCAATGACTCTGCGCTGGCTATGGCGATAAAGCCTTGTGAAATTTGTTGTGCTAAACCGGTATCAATCATAATTGCCATGATCCCTGCATAAAATGGGAACTGGATAATAATACCTGCGCCGCTGGGCACTGCTTGTTGTAAGCTATTGAGTAAGTTATGGGGTGTTTGATGTAATAATATTGCTGCAAATAAAAACAGCCCTATAACACTGTTTAGATTAATTGAGCCATTATTGAAAATAAAATAATACGTTAAATATGCAAGGCCAAGTAAGCCTGTGGTCATACCTAGCACGCGGCTGTGCTCTATATGATCTGCTGGGCGAGTTAATGTGACATCTTTGTTTTCAGGCTCTATGAGTTTGCTTTTATCAACGTACACGCTGTCTTTATCGCAAGGGAGCATAGCGCGGTTTACCAGCGGCATAATGATAAATAAGCCAACCACGATTGCGATATTAAAACTTGAAAATAGCGTATCAGCAGTACTTATCACGCCAATACTTTGCTCTGAAAAATGCCCTGTGGTGGCAATGGTCAAAGGTACTGAACCTGCTAAGCCACCATGCCATACAATAAATCCAGAGTAAGCACTGGCCACTAATAATCGGTAGTCCACTTTTGTTTGCCTTGCTATTGCTTTGGCAAACAAAGCGCCTATTACTAAGCCAAACCCCCAGTTAAGCCAGCTGCCCAACAATGCGACTAGCGTGACCCAAATAATTGCCTTGGCTGGCGTGTTGGCCATACTGGCTAACTTAGCGAGCAATCGGTTGACGATAGGGGTGCTTGCTAGCATATAACCGGTGAGTAGCACCAATAGCATTTGCATCGCAAATTGTAGTAAGTTCCAAAAGCCACCTCCCCATGCCACGAGTACTTCTACTGAAGTTGCTGGAGTGAATAGGCTCGCAATTACAAAGCTAAGCAGGGTTAATAGAATAACAAATATAAAGGGGTCGGGTAGGTAGCGTTCAACTAATTGAGTAAAGGGTTTTGCAACACGATTTAGCATAGTGAGAGTGTATTGTTGTTATTGTCACGTATAGCCAATTAAGCATGAAAGATCTTAATTGGCAAGTAGGTCACTGTATTAGCGGTTTTTATCTAATACTGCTTTTAAGCGATTTTGAACCTCTTCAACAAGTAAGTCGGGTTGGAATTTAGATAAAAAGGCATTACAGCCTACCTTTTCAACTAAGGCTTGGTTAAAGCTGCCGCTTAACGATGTATTTAGCACAACGTGTAAATTCTTCAGGCGGTCATCATTGCGGATTTCATGCGTTAGTCGGTACCCATCCATTGCGGGCATTTCAGCATCGGTGATCACCATAAGTAAGTCTTGCTCTACGTTATCACCTCTATCTGCCCAGCTTTTCAACATATTTAATGCCTCAAGACCATTTGTTGCGGGAATAATTTCAATGCCCAGCTGGGACAACGTATCGCTTACTTGTTTACGCGCAGTTGGTGAGTCGTCAGCGTGTAAAATTTTACGGCCTGCAAATTCATCAACAATTGTTTTATCTAGTACTTCATCCGATATGTGGATTTCATATTCAACAATTTCGGCCAGTACTTTTTCTACGTCTATAATTTCAACTAGCTGCTCTTGCCCATCACGCTGAATTTTTGTCAGTGCAGTAAGGTAATGGTTTTTGCCAACGGATGTGGGGGGCGGCATAATATCTGACCATGTCATATTCATTATTTGGTCAACTTTACCGATTAAAAAGCCTTGCACAGTTCGGTTGTATTCGGTGATAACTAGATTACTGTCCTCGGTATTTTTTGCCGCGGGCATGCAAATCGCCTGTCGTAAATCTATAACAGGAATAGATTCGCCTCTTATATTGGCAACCCCAGATATTTTAGGGTGAGCGTGGGGAATTATATTTAAGTGAGGAAGTTTCACAACTTCTTTAATTTTAAATACATTAAGCGCAAAAAGATGACGGCTATGTAAATAAAATAGCAACAGCTCAAGACGATTTTCGCCGACCAGCTGAGTTCGTTGATCTACAGAAGCTAATACACCCGACATAACACACCCGTCTTTGTAATTAATAAAACAAGTATAGCTTACACTGTTCTGCTTTAAAAAAGCAGCCTAGAAAATAATCTTCGCCCTTATACATGTTTCAACCATTGCCATCATTTCGCCATTACAGTAACTTATCAGATAATTAATAGCAGAATTACCAAGTGTGGGCATGCCTTTTATATTTAAACGATTTTTTTTATTAGTGAGAAGTCACATTGATCAAGTTAGTTGGCAGGCGGTCGCTTTGGCTACTCTGGTACATATGGCCCTGACTTGGTTATTACTTATTTTAGCAGGTGAGGGGGCGCTCACTCCAATAAGTACATTTGTGTATTACTATATAGTGACAACATCAACTGTAGGATATGGCGACTTTAGCGCCACTACAGATTTAGGGCGGTGGGTTGTTGCACTTGTACAAATCCCTTTTGGGTTAGCTTTATTTGGCGTTCTGTTGGGTAAAACAGGGCAAACAGTGACATATTTAATTAGGCGCGCTATGACAGGTGATAAAAACTTTTCGCATTTTAATAATCACATCATTATTTTTGGTTGGCACCAAACACGAACAAAAAAGATGATTGATTACATTTTAGCAGATCAAAAACGCACACAAAGACGGATTTTATTAGCAGTGACAGAGCAAATGGAGCACCCATTTTTGACTAATGAGCACGTCGATTTTGTGCGTTTAAGCAGCTTTACTGATTGTACGCAACTTGAACGGGTGGCTATCAGCCATGCTGATAAAGTGATTATTGATGGTCAAGATGACGATCAAACCTTTACCACGGCGTTACGTATTAGCAAACTAGTTAAGGATGGCGGGCATATTAGTGCGCACTTTAACGATGAGAGTAAAGTAGAAATGCTATTAGAGCATTGCCACAATGTGGAATGTTCAAGTGCAAAGTCAGCAGAAATTTTAGTGCGTTCGATGCAAGATCCAGGCTCAAGCCGAGTGCAGGAAGAGCTGTTATCAACATTGCATGGTGATACACAATTTAGCTTGGTGATACCTGCTGATTTAGCACAAATGGAATTTGGTAAGTTGTTTCATCATTTTAAACATGATCACGATGCCATTTTACTCGGTGTTGCACATAACCTGAGTGCTAAAAATATGGATTTGAATCCGCCGCTCAACTACCCGGTAAACAGTGGTGATATACTTCATTACATAGCGATTGACCGGGTGTTAAGTAATGAAGTTGATTGGCAGAAGTTGACGAAGTAATGAATGAAGTAGCGTTTCTAATTATTATATTAAGCGCATACATTTTGCCTATAGTGCTGGTATTAAACAGTAAAAGAACGCAAGGTCATGAAAAGAACGGCTGGCTTATAGGCATTATCTTTTTCTCGTGGTTAGCGCTTGTCATGTACTTTGCTATTGTGCCAAAGCATGGCCATAAAAAGAAAAAAGGCCGAGAAAAGAAGCGAAAAACTTAGATTTTAGCCCTTAGTTTTATGGTCTTTCGGTCTTTATCTGCAGCTTATCGCTTACAGCTTGTCCCATTCTAGTTATCTCATCCCAATCATTTTTGGTCACTGGCATTATTGATAAGCGTCCCCCTTTTTTCAATGCGATGTCAGTGATTGCATCGTTTTCTTTAATTGCTTTAAGGCTAACTAATTTATTTAGATGCTGCTGATAAGTCACATCAACAACCATCCAGCGGGGTGAATCTACCGTTGCTTTGGCATCAAAATAATCACTGCTTAAATCAAACTGAGTGGGATCAGAGTAGGCCTCGCGTGTAACAGTTGCTAATCCAGCAACACCAATATGTTTGCAGCTAGAATGATAAATCATCACTTGATCGCCCACCTTAACCTTGTCGCGCATAAAGTTGCGTGCTTGATAATTTCGCACACCTTCCCATTGCGTTGTTTGTTGTGGCGCATTTTTTAAATCAGCAATTGAGAATGCATCAGGCTCGGTTTTAAATAGCCAATAAGCCATTGTTATCTCCCTAAGATTTACATAATTATAGTCTATAGTATTATGAGAGCCTTGTCGGGATTGAGGATATAAAAATGAGCCAAGTTTTAGATGATTTGTTGTCGTTATTAACTTTAGAAGAGATTGAGCAGGGCTTGTATCGCGGGCAAAGTCAAGATTTAGGGTTTAGAGCAGTATTTGGTGGCCAAGTAATGGGGCAAGCGCTGTCTGCGGCTAAAGAAACATTGCCTGAGGGGCGCATAGTTCATTCTTTGCATTCTTATTTTCTCCGCCCTGGAGATGCTGCAAAACCGATAGTTTACGATGTAGAAAACATTCGTGACGGTAAAAGTTTTAGTACGCGCCGTGTAAAAGCAATTCAATATGGCAAGCCTATTTTTTATATGACGGCCTCTTTCCAATGTGTTGAAGAAGGGCTTTCACATCAAGCCACTATGCCCGATGTACCAGCACCTGAAGAGCTAAAATCATCGCTAGAATTTTATCAAGCAAATGCTAATCATATTCCTGAGGCTATCCGAAATAAATTTATTCGTGAAGTACCGATCGATATGCGTCCGGTCACTTTTCATAATCCATTTAAGCCTGAAGTGATAGAACCGGTGAAGCATATTTGGTTTAAAGCCAATGGTGATATGCCGGACGATCAACGGATTCATAACTACTTATTGGCGTACGCGTCTGATTTTGAGTTTTTACCTACCGCGCTGCAACCGCATGGCGTGTCATTTATGCAACCTAATATGCAGGTTGCAACCATTGACCATGCAATGTGGTTTCACCGCCCATTTAGGTTGGATGACTGGATTTTATATACTATCGATAGCCCAAGTGCGAGCTCGGGGCGAGGTTTAGTGCGTGGACAGTTTTTTGACCGCCAAGGCAATTTAGTCGCTTCAACGATACAAGAAGGTGTGATGCGACAGCGTTAAGCAGCGCTATAAATACGTGAAGCAAAAGGTTAGGTGTAGCAACACCTAACCTTCTAATGTCTTAACTACTTTGGTTTTGAACAATGTCAGTAATTGATTGCCAAATACGGGCAGGTAATAACGCTTTGAGGTGCATATAAACTTCACACAGGTCGTTACTGCCTTGCAGTCCAGCATCTGACTCGCTAATAAGCGCTTGTTGACGAAGATTGTTAATAAAGCCTATCAACACTTTCTTATCGAAAAACTCAGGGCTTTTAATGCCATGTAATGTGCCCAGTCGTTGCGCTAATACTTGGCTCTCACGTTCAAGCTCGGCGCGATCAATCCCTTTACTTGTTTGAATAAAACCAATGACGATAGCGTAGCGTTGTAAAGTTAAACTAAGAGCACGACCCAACATCTCAAGTTTTGCTAGGCAGTCATTGCTGTTGGTAATTTTTATCTCGTCACCATTTATTTCAATTAGCTCTTGATCAACAAAGCTTGCCAATATGCGAGAAATATAATTTTCGTCCAATTCATTTAAAAACCACTCTTTAGCGAATAATGGGTAGAAGCGACTGATCAATTCTTGGCATTGATTAAGTGTGGTTTTATGGCTTTTAAATATATGCAGTGCAAGTAAACTTGGCACGGCAAACACATGTAAAATGTTATTACGGTAGTAATTAAAGAGGGTTTTTTCTTTATCATTAATGGCTATGATTTCACCAAATTCATCACTTATTACATCAAATTTATTAAGCTTTAAAGCATGGTTTAATAATTGCTCTGCATTTTCGTCAGGAGCACTAATTTTATCGCTATAGCTGGCACTTTTTTGCAAATGTAAATAAAAGTCTAGCTGCGCTAATAGCTTGGGTTTGCTCAATGCTTGTTTATCATTTACCAGTAAAATCATTGCCAATAAATTTACAGCGTTCAGTGCAGCTGCACTGTTGATGTTTACCATTACTTTATCAGCTAAATTTGCTACTTGTGGACCAAGCCATTGTGGCTTTTGAACATCGGTAGGATGGATAGACTCACGCCAATCAGGTTGATGCTCGTTTAGATATTGATTAACAGAAATCGGGTCGCCAAAATTTAAGTAGCCTCGGCCATAATTCTTAAGGTTTTTAATCGCTTTAAATATACCAAATATAGACTCGCCTTTTTTATCATTGCCAGCCAGTTCTTTAAGGTAGGTATTAATTTCCATTACGTGCTCGTAGCCGATATACACGGGCACTATAGAGATTGGTCGGTCTATTCCGCGCATCATAGCTTGCAGTGTCATTGCCAACATACCTGTTTTAGGCGGTAATAAGCGCCCAGTTCGACTACGGCCACCTTCAGTATAGAACTTAACTGAATAGCCTTTAATAAATAGCTGGCTTAAATATTCCTTAAATACCGCTGAGTAAAGCTTATTGCCGGCAAACGAGCGGCGAATGAAAAACGCACCACTGCGACGGAATATGCCACCGGCTGGGAAAAAGTTAAGATTAATGCCTGCTGCTATATGCGGCGGGACTAAGCCTAGGTGGTAAATAGAGTAGGTAAGTAATAAATAATCCATATGGCTGCGATGGCACGGCATATAAATTATTTCATGGCCTTTATTCGTTAAGTCGTGCAGTTGCTCGGTGTATTTAATATCAATACCGTTATACAGTTTATTCCAAAGCCAAGTAAGGACGCGATCTGCAACCCTAATAGTGGCATCACTGTAGTTTGCGGCAATTTCATCAAGTAGTTTTAACGCATTTTGACGAGCTTGTTCATGGCTAATATTCTTTTCTTTTGCTTCTGTCTGAATGGCTTTTTTGATGGTTGGCGAAGCGAGTAACGAACTAAATAGCTGCTCACGAGAGGGCATTTTTGGCCCCGTTGCCGCCAGCTTTTGCCGACGAAAGTGAACGCGCGCTACGCGCAGTAGTTTATGCGGTAGCTCATCAACATCTGCTTTTTCATTTACAAGCAACGATAAGTCGAGAGGTTGACTAAACCTTACAAAGTTATCACGCCCTGAAAACAACAGCACAAAAAACTTGCGAAACCAGCTTGGTGTTAACGAATGAGATACTAAAGTCCCCAAACCTGGTTTTTCTTTACCGGGGTTGCGGCCCCATAAAATAGTGACAGGGATAACTTGTACGTTTTGCTCGTTACTGGCAATCAGCTGCTCAATAATTAGTTTGCCTTTTTGCAAGGCATCGGTTGGTTTTGCTTTATCACCAAATAATGGTGGTGGATTTTGCAGTCCAATAAAACGGTCTAGTTCAGTATTACCTAATAACTGTTGCTCGGTTGGATTTGGCAAGCCATGTTTTTTACAAACGCGAGCGAGTGCGGCTAAGTCAGAGCGCGCATTGAGTTTAACAATATAAAAGGTGGGCGATGACGGGTCGAGACTATATTGTTCGATTGGGTTTTCAGGCAGCACCTTACTTTTAACTAGTAAGCGGTTCATCACCATAGAGAAAAAGTTTAAACAACGACTAAAAATACGCATCAACTCACCAAAGTTAAGGGTTAAAAAGCAAAATAAGCGAGGATAATACCAAGTTATAACTGGACTGACCATTAAGATAGTTATCGCTCGTATCTATTATAGCCAATACTGCGTTGAGTTTATTGTGTTTTTAATGAACAATTTAATATGGTAGGGGTAATATTGAAATAGTTGTTGCATTTATCACCAATATCACTATAATACGCAGGCTTTCAAAATTCCCCCGGGAACTTGGAAGGAACATTAAGCTTGGATTTCAAGCTAATAAAACAGGAGTTCCGATTTGGAACTCAACGTAGATATAAATCAACAACCGGCATCTTAATTATTAAGATTGTTTCGGTCGTTTTTTTATGCTCTTTAAATGCTCTTTATATTGAGGTTTAAGAATGTCAAATCAACGCATTCGTATTCGCCTAAAAGCTTTTGACCACCGTTTGATTGACCAATCAACGGCGGAAATCGTGGAAACTGCGAAACGCACTGGCGCACAAGTACGTGGTCCAATTCCACTACCTACACGCTTTGAACGTTTTACTGTACTTACTTCACCGCACGTTAATAAAGACGCGCGTGATCAGTACGAGATCCGCACCCATAAACGTCTGATCGACATCGTAGAACCAACTGACAAGACTGTTGACGCTCTTATGCGTTTAGATCTTGCTGCTGGTGTTGATGTTCAAATCAGCCTGGGTTAATCGGAAGATTAGAGAGGTTTTAGGAAAATGGCATTAGGTCTAGTCGGTCGTAAAGTGGGTATGACACGTATCTTCACTGAAGATGGTGTATCTATCCCTGTGACAGTTATTGAAGCGACACCTAACCGCATTGCTCAGATCAAATCTGAAGCAACAGACGGTTATAACTCACTTCAAGTAACCGCAGGCACTAAAAAAGCAAGCCGTGTAAACAAAGCAGCAGCGGGTCATTTCGCTAAAGCTGGTGTTGAAGCGGGTCGCGGTCTGTGGGAATTCCGCCTAAATGGTGGTGAAGGCGATTTTGAAGTAGGCGCAGAGCTTACTGTTGAATTATTCAACGAAATCAACAAAGTTGACGTAACCGGTACTTCTAAAGGTAAAGGTTTCCAAGGTGGTGTTAAGCGCTGGAATTTCAGCATGCAAGACGCTACACATGGTAACTCTCTATCTCACCGTGCTCCTGGTTCAATCGGTCAAAACCAATCACCTGGTAAGGTGTTTAAAGGTAAGAAAATGGCCGGTCAAATGGGTAATGAGCAAGTAACAACTCAGAACCTAGAACTAGTTCGCGTTGACGCTGAGCGTAATTTGCTTTTAGTTAAAGGTGCAGTACCTGGCGCTATCGGCGGTGACGTTATCGTTAAACCAGCTGTTAAAGCATAAGTCCTGGAGATTTAGTGATGGAATTAGCAATTAAAGACGCTTCTGGCGCTCTTGAAGTTTCTGAAGCTACTTTTGGACGTGAGTTTAACGAAGCATTAGTACACCAAGTAGTTGTTGCATACGCAGCAGGTGCTCGTCAAGGTACTCGTGCTCAGAAGACACGTTCTGAAGTAAGCGGTGGTGGTAAAAAACCATGGGCTCAAAAAGGTACTGGCCGTGCACGTGCTGGTACAATCCGTAGTCCAATTTGGCGTTCAGGTGGCGTTAGCTTCGCAGCTAAACCACAAGACCACAGCCAAAAAGTAAACCGTAAAATGTACCGCGGTGCGATCAAAAGCATCTTATCTGAATTAGTTCGTCAAGAGCGTTTAATCGTTGTTGAAAGTTTTGGTCTTGAAGCACCAAAAACTAAAGAACTAGTTTCTAAGCTTAAAGAACTTGAGCTTAAAGATGTTCTTATCGTGACTGAAGAAGTAGATGAAAATCTATTCTTATCGGCACGTAACCTGTACAAGGTTGACACGCGCGATGTAGCTGGTATCGATCCTGTAAGCTTAATCGCTTTCGACAAGGTACTTATTACAGCTGCTGCTGTTAAGCAACTTGAGGAGACGCTAGCATGATCCGTGAAGAACGTCTTTTAAAAGTGATCCTTGCTCCACATATCTCTGAAAAGAGCACAATTGCTGCTGAAGAAAACAACACGATTGTTTTCAAAGTAACAAATGACGCAACTAAAGCTGAGATCAAATCAGCTGTTGAGAAGCTTTTTGAAGTGGAAGTAACTGGTGTTCGCACACTAAACGTTAAGGGTAAAACAAAACGTACTGGCGCACGTTTCGGTCGTCGTAGCGACTGGAAAAAAGCTTACGTTACTCTTAAAGAAGGTAGCGAGCTAGACTTTGTCGGCGGCGCCGAGTAATAAGGGGAGTTAGAATTATGGCACTTCAAAAGTGTAAACCAACTTCTGCGGGTCGTCGTCACCTAGTTAAAGTGGTTAACCCAGATTTACATAAGGGTAAACCTTACGCACCACTATTAGAGAAAAACTCTAAATCAGGTGGTCGTAATAACAATGGTCGTATTACGGTTCGTCATATCGGTGGTGGTCATAAGCATCATTACCGTTTAATCGATTTTAAACGTACTAAAGATGGCATTCCAGCCACTGTTGAGCGTTTGGAATATGATCCAAACCGTAGCGCAAACATCGCTCTTGTATTATATGCAGACGGTGAGCGTCGTTACATTATCGCACCTAAAGGCTTAAAAGCTGGCGATGCAATCCAGTCTGGTGTTGATGCACCAATCAAGCCTGGTAATGCATTACCTATGCGTAACATGCCTGTAGGTTCGACTGTTCACAACGTAGAATTAAAACCAGGTAAAGGTGCTCAAATCGCACGTTCTGCTGGTGCATACGTTCAAATCCTTGCGCGTGATGGTCAATACGTAACTCTACGTCTTCGTTCTGGCGAAGTACGTAAAGTACAATCTGATTGTCGTGCAACACTAGGTGAAGTAGGCAATGCTGAGCATATGCTTCGTTCACTTGGTAAAGCAGGTGCAAATCGCTGGCGTGGTATTCGTCCGACAGTTCGTGGTGTTGCCATGAACCCGGTAGATCACCCACACGGTGGTGGTGAAGGTCGTACATCTGGTGGTCGTCATCCTGTGTCTCCATGGGGTAAGCCTACTAAAGGTGCTAAGACGCGTAAGAACAAGCGTACGGATAAATTTATAGTACGTCGTCGTACTAAGTAATATTGAGGAATAGCCATGCCACGCTCTCTCAAGAAGGGTCCTTTTATAGACCTACACTTGCTGAAGAAGGTAGAGAAAGCTTTGGAAAGCGGTGAAAAGAAGCCAATTAAAACTTGGAGCCGTCGTTCAATGATCATACCTAACATGATCGGATTGACCATTGCTGTCCATAATGGTCGCCAGCATGTACCAGTTTTCGTTTCTGACGAAATGATCGGTCACAAACTAGGTGAATTTGCACCAACTCGCACTTACCGTGGCCATGCTGCGGATAAGAAAGCGAAGAAACGTTAAGAGGGGAATGATAAATGCAAGCATTAGCTAAACATAAATTCGCCTCTGGTTCGGCGCAAAAAGCTCGTCTAGTTGCAGATCAGATCCGCGGGTTACCTGTCGATCGCGCTCTAGAAATCCTGGCGTACAGCCCAAAGAAAGCGGCTGTATTAGTTAAAAAAGTACTTGAGTCTGCTATTGCTAACGCAGAGCATAACGAAGGTGCTGACATTGATGAGCTTCGCGTAAGCACGATTTTTGTGGACGATGGTCCTACAATGAAGCGTATTATGCCACGTGCTAAAGGACGCGCAGACCGCATCCTTAAGCGTACAAGCCACATCACTGTTGTGGTTTCAGATAGCTAGGAGTATAAGTAATGGGACAAAAAGTTCATCCTACTGGTATTCGCCTAGGTATATCTAAACCTTGGGTTTCTACCTGGTACGCGAGTTCTAAAGATTTCTCTGATCAGCTTTTTGGCGATCACAAAGTACGTACTTTCCTTACAAAGGAATTAAAAGCGGCTTCTGTGTCTAAAATCGTTATTGAGCGTCCAGCAAAATCAATCCGCGTAACAATCCACACGGCTCGTCCGGGTGTTGTTATCGGTAAAAAAGGCGAAGACGTTGAAAAGCTACGTCAAGCGGTAACTAAGATCGCAGGTGTACCTGCTCAGATTAATATTTCTGAAGTACGTAAACCAGAATTAGATGCACAACTAGTAGCAGACGGCATTGCCTCTCAGCTAGAGCGTCGTGTTATGTTCCGTCGCGCTATGAAGCGTTCGGTACAAAATGCAATGCGCATCGGTTCTAAAGGGATCAAAGTTGAAGTTAGCGGTCGTCTTGGCGGCGCAGAAATCGCACGTTCAGAATGGTATCGTGAAGGTCGTGTACCTCTACATACTCTTCGTGCTGATATCGACTACGCAACTTCTGAAGCCTTAACCACTTACGGTATCATTGGTGTTAAAGTTTGGATCTTCAAAGGCGAAGTTATTGGTGGTTTACCACTAGTACAAGAGCAAGAGAAGCCAGCTAAACGCGCACCAAAGAAAGCCAAGAAAAGTGCTAAGTAGAGGTAGCGAGTAATGTTACAGCCAAAACGTACAAAATTCCGTAAAACGCATAAAGGCCGCAACCGTGGTCTTGCGCAAAACGGTAACAAAGTAAGCTTCGGTACTTTCGGTTTGAAAGCTACTGGTCGTGGCCGCATGACTGCTCGTCAAATCGAAGCAGCTCGTCGTGCTATGACACGTCACGTCAAGCGTCAAGGTAAAATCTGGATTCGTGTATTCCCAGACAAGCCTATTACAAACAAACCGCTTGAAGTTCGTATGGGTAAAGGTAAAGGTTCTGTTGAATATTGGGTTGCTGAAATTCAGCCTGGTAAAGTAC
Source organism: Pseudoalteromonas sp. KS88 (assembly GCF_004766475.1). Taxonomy (NCBI): domain Bacteria; kingdom Pseudomonadati; phylum Pseudomonadota; class Gammaproteobacteria; order Alteromonadales; family Pseudoalteromonadaceae; genus Pseudoalteromonas; species Pseudoalteromonas sp. KS88. The sequence continues at coordinate 17,462 of NZ_PYHV01000020.1, read as the reverse complement.
TTTACGAAATGGAAGGTGTTTCTGAAGAGCTTGCTCGTGAAGCGTTTAACCTTGCAGCACGTAAATTACCATTCAAAACAACTTTCGTAACTCGGACGGTGATGTAATGAAAGCTAGCGAACTAAAAGACAAAAGCGTAGAAGAGCTTAATGCTGAACTTCTAGGACTTCTTCGTGAGCAGTTTAACCTGCGCATGCAAGCAAGCACTGGTCAGTTAGCTCAGACTCACACGCTAAGAACAGTACGTCGCGATATCGCGCGTGTAAAAACAATTATTAACCAGAAGGCAGGTCAATAATGAGCGATAAAATCCGTACTCTTCAAGGCCGTGTAATCAGCGACAAGATGGAAAAATCTTTCACTGTTGCTATCGCACGTTACGTGAAGCACCCAATCTATGGGAAATTCATCAAACGTACGACTAAGTTACACGTACATGACGAAAACAATCAAGCTCAGGCTGGTGACGTAGTTACTATCCGTGAGTGTGCTCCTATTTCTAAGAACAAATCTTGGACTTTAGTAGACGTTGTTGAGCGTCCAAAGAAAGCTTAATTTTTAATTAAGTTTACTTTTTAAAAAGCCCCGGCATTAGCTGGGGCTTTTTGTTTTCACAGCGATAAGCTTTCAAGCATCAGCTAGTCGCAGTGAATTTAAGCCCCGTAGCTTGGGTTTAGTATTACGAAACCCGAGGAAATAAGAACGCCACGAATATGCTGCAATTATTCATACATTGATAAAAGCCTTTAGCTTTGTACCCTAATTAAGCTCAGCCCATTGAACTAAATCTGTATTTAAACACTCAAAAAGCAAACTGTTCACAGGGAGCTTACGTGTTTAAAAATAACTATAAAGCGTGGTGTATTTCTATTGGCTTGCATGTCGTTATTATTTATTTAGTCTCAAGGCAAACGGTAGCGGTTCAGCAGCCTAAAAAAGTGAAAGTCATGCAAGCCTACGTCATGGTTGATCTTACAACAATGCCAGAGATTAACAGTAGTATGCAACCTGCCTTTGCAGCCACCGTCCTTGAAAATGAGGCAAAATTAAGTGAGGGGGAGCAATCAGGGGAGCAACCAGAAGCTCAGCAGCCCAAACATAAGGCTCCGGTGCACTCGGATGCGACATCGGTTATGGGTGAAGCAAACACTCAGGTAAACCCGCGACCAAGCTCATCTAGGGTTGAGAGCTCAGTGGCCCAAGTTGTGATTGATAACCAAAAGGGAGAAGTTGATCAGCAAGGCTTACAGCAATCATTTAAAAAGCTGAATCCCTATGTACCTATACCTAATTTTACACCTTCAACTACAGCAACAGTCTCCTTTGATTTCTCAGAACAGTTTAGCGAAAAAATTAAAAACACACAGCAGAGGGTAACAGTCCCTAAAGAACATTCAAGTTCATTTGAATCAGAGATATTATGGCAAAACGCTGATGGAAGTAAGCGCATGGAAATGTATAAAGGTATGTGCTACAAAATTGACTTCAATGGTGTGATGGGCAAAGTAGGTTTACCACAAGGGTCACCAAGACCATGTAAAGATAACGATGCTATTTTATTCGATAAAATAATGGATAAGTGGAACAAAAAACAATAGCAAGTAGCTGCGCTATTTACCCAATATGTTATTAAGCAGCAATACGTAAGTGAATAAAGCCCCCTTTGGAAGAGGGCTTAAGCGGGTGGGTTACCAAATCATCTCTACAAACTCAGGGTGGTCAACAAATGGGTTGCGGTTGCCTTGATGTTCAAAGGCCGCTTGATTACGGTTAAGCTCTACTTGGCTTACGGGATCATTTGTATGCCATTGAATAAGCATGCTCACAACCCAACTTTCGAATACTTGGTTTGATGTGCCATTGAGTACAGCATCACTGTATGTTGTATTGTTTTGCCAGCTTCCTATTACATTTTCATAGCGAGTTGCCATATAAAAATATGCGCGGGCAAAGTCACCTTTAAATTCATCAATCGGTTCAAATACGGTACCAGAGTAATTTAATGAGCTCGTTGCGGAACCGAGTTTGCTGCCGTTGCTTGAAGTGTAAGTTGCGCTGGCTACATCACCAAATGGGAAGTTACTGCGTTTAGAGTTTACATAGCCATCAGTTGCAAAAATATGATGAACATCTGAATTCATCGGTTCTACTTTGCCACCAAACCAACTTTTAGGGAAAGAGTGCTCGCGGTTGTAACAATCGCCTTCATTACTGTATGTACCACATTGGTCACTGACCGCAACATAGCTAAAGCTATCTTGTCCAGTTGGGTTTTCTGAATAACGATCGAGGATTGAATTGTCGTTTTCGAACGATGTATCGCGCGATGCACTATCGTAAAAATTCCAAATAGCCGAATACCCTTGCGAATTATGGCCTTTAATGATGTTGTATAACTCAGTTTTTAAAGCGTACCCGGTTAACCCTTGAGTAGTAACATAATAGCCTGTAGGTTCAGGGGGCGCAGTTCCACCACCAGAGCCTGAACCGAGAGTAAATGGGGTTGATTCTGAACTTTGAAAGCTAGCTCCGTTTGCCAGTACTTTTGAATTGCTGGTTAGTGCATAGTTGCCATTACCATAAGTACAACATATACCATCCCCATAGCTATCAAAAATAGTGAAGGTGTAATTCCCATCGGTTAAGCAAGCTTGCTCTTCATATTGAGTGTTAGCACTGTAGCCATTACCAGTGGCAACATTCATATTTTGGCTATTGGTTATTTGCCAGCTGGTTTCTTCGCCATAATTATCAGTAAGGAATGATATATCAACAGTGTTATCAGTGCAGCCATTACTGGGTGGGTTGGACATAACACTTGGATTAAAGCTATCAACGTAAACAGTTTCGTTGCCATCAAAACCTGTAACATCATAAAAGCGAAGCCCAACAGCAATTGTTTCATTTGCAGAGGCTGTATATTGATAACTGACTTTTTGCCATTGATTCAATAATGCAGGATTTGAGTATCCTTGATAGCCATTAACCAATAAGCGAGCCTTAACACCTCCCTCAGTGTGATAGACCCAAGTTGAAAAGGTATAGCTTTGGCCTGATTCTAATTGCACATTTTGCAATAAATCGGTGTTGCTTTGACTGCCAGTTGTAACAACAACTCTTGCAGCAAGCGTGTCTGTATTAACAATATTACTGGCTGCTGATACAGTGATACCTGAATCAATGGTGCTCCAATTATTAGGTGTATTATCAGTCCAATCTTCGAAGCTCCCGTTAGAAACTACCGCGTAGCTTGGTATTGTTGTTAGTAATAGCGCTGCAGCAAGGGTATTTTTTTTATATGTCCCGTGTAACATAATTATTCCTTGTAACGTGGTTGGAACAACTGAATAAAATACAGTTGTGATTGTTGCTCTAAATGAGCAATACCAATATACCTTATAGGAACAATGTTACAAAATAGTTAATTAAAATACCGAGTATAAAAAAGGATAGCGAAGATTATTTCCAAAGATCGGGGTCTTCATGTTTAGACGTGGTTTTATTTAAGACTTGTGAAAAGCGATTGGCAAATATTCCAACATACCCCCAAGCTGCAAAAAACAGGGCGACAAGAAGAATAACCAAACCAATGACTTGAAGAGTGTAGTGGCTAAAGTAGCCCAGCGCTATAAATATAACGGCCAGCACAAACAGTGCTAGGCCGCGTAAAAAGCGCTTTAAGCTGAGCTTAGGATTGGAGCCTAAACGATATATCAGCGGCTTTATCACAATACTTAGTAGTAAGAGTGATCGCCAGCTTGGTGATCTGTAATATCAGCAACGCCAGTGATTTCTTCAAATTTAGCGAGCATTTCTTTTTCAATGCCTTCTTTTAAAGTGACATCGATCATAGAGCAGCCATTACAACCGCCACCAAATTGTAGAACAGCAATACCTTCAGCTGTTACTTCAACTAGGCTTACTTGGCCACCATGGTTAGCCAGCTGCGGGTTAACTTCAGTTTCGAGCATGTGCTGAATGCGTTCGTTAAGGCTGGCGTCATCACCAATCTTACGGGCTTTAGCATTCGGAGCTTTAAGTGTTAATTGTGTACCCATTTTGTCAGTGACAAAATCAATTTCAGCTTCTTCTAAAAACGGTGCGCTTTCAGCATCAACAACTGCATCAAAACCATTGAATGGTAAGCGAATGTCGCTTGCTTCAACAGCATCTTCAGGACAATAAGAAACACCACACTCAGCTTGTGATGTACCAGGGTTAACAACAAATACGCGAATATTGGTTTGTTCAGCTTGGTCAGCTAATAATTTTGCAAAATGTGATTGTGCGGTTTCGGAAATAGATATCATAAAACAACTATACTTGTTTAGAGCGTACTGACCTTTCGAGATTGCTTTTTGCAGTAGTGTGTTTGGTTTTTAGGCAAGGCGGAACACGTGAAGTGTAGTTGCTCTACTTAAATCGTGTGATAACGCAGTATAAAAGCCAAACACGCACTGCCCTAAGGGTTCTGCCTAGGAATGCCTTACTCTTTGTTGCTCGGACTTTACATAGAAAAACTATGCTACAGCCCTCGCGCCGCGATTAAGGAATTCCTAGGTTGAACAAATCCAATCCTGAAAGGTCAATACGCTCTTCATTACTCGGATACTGAGTATCATACTCCGCTCATTGCGTTGTCGCCAGTGTTGAGCGTAAAAAGTTGGCATCTAATTTAAGCAATGTTAGCGTGCAAACATTGATCATTTTATGAGTGTTTTATATGCGTTTGATAATAACAATCTTTACACTACTTTTGAGCTTTTCAAGTATCGCTCAGCCGCTGTCGTATTATTTTGAAGACGACGTAAAATTTGACCCAGCGATCCCAACGCCAAAGGAAGTATTAGGGTATGAAGTGGGTGAATGGCATGTTCGTCATGATCAGCTTGTTCGTTACATGGAAGTGGTTGCAGAAAAAAGTGACCGTATTAACTTTGAAGTCATTGGCCGCACCCATGAGCAACGTCCTTTGGTAATGTTGACAATTACGTCGGCAGATAAATTGGCTAGCGTAGAGCAGACTCGCCAAGCGCATTTAGCACGTTTAAAAGGCAAGCAAACATCAGATAAAGATCAGCCCGCTGTTGTGTGGATGGGTTACAGTGTTCACGGTAATGAATCATCAGGCAGTAATACAGCGTTACTGGTAGCTTATTATCTCGCTGCTGCACAAGGTAAAGAAGTTGAAACCTTGTTAGACAACACGGTTATTCTACTTGATCCATCACTTAATCCAGATGGCCTCGCGCGTTTTGCGAATTGGGCAAATAGTAATCGTGGAATGAACTTATCGTCAGACCCACAGACTCGTGAGCACGTAGAAAGTTGGCCAAGTAGCCGTACGAACCATTATTGGTTTGATTTAAATCGTGATTGGTTGTTGTTACAGCACCCTGAATCGCGTGCACGTATTGCTAAATTCCATCATTGGAAACCTAATATTTTAACTGACTTTCATGAGATGGGCCCAAACAGTACCTACTTCTTTCAGCCAGGTATTCCAACTCGTAAGCACCCTATTACCCCTGATGAGAATGTCAGTCTAACCAAGGCGATTGCAAATTATCACGCAAAAACTTTAGATGAAAACAATGCATTGTATTTTACTGAGGAAAGCTTCGATGACTTTTACTATGGTAAAGGTTCTACTTACCCTGACGTAAATGGTGGCGTGGGCATTTTATTTGAACAAGCAAGTTCTCGTGGTCATGTGCAAGAAACGCAAAATGGTACTTTAACTTTCCCTTTTACTATCAAAAACCAGCTACTAACGAGTATGTCTACGTTCCAAGCCGCGATTGATAATCGTAAAGCGTTACTCGACTACCAAGCTAAATTTTATAATCAGGCCGTGGATCTGGCAAATGAAGAAGACTTTAAAGGGTATGTTGTTGATGCAGGAAAAGACGCTGCACGTTTTTCACTGTTTTTAGATCTTTTAAAGCAACATAAAATTACTGCCTACCCACTTAATAAAGCACTCAAAGTTGAAGGTAAGCGCTTCTCAGAGCAAAGTTATTTTATTCCTTTAGCACAGGCGCAATTTCGTTTAGTAAAGGCTGTATTTAGTGAGCAAAAACGCTTCGTTGATAATACGTTTTATGACGTATCGGGTTGGACATTAGCACATGCATTTAATCTTGAGTTTGCAGCCGTTAAAAGTAGCTGGGGGCTTGATGTAGGCACTACCGCGTGGCAGCAACAAGACAAAGCGACTTTTTCTCCGCTGACTAAGCAGTATGCGTTTGGTTTTAAGTGGGATAACTATTTAGCACCAAAAATGCTTAGCACGCTATTGAGCCAAGGCGTAAAGGCACGAGTAGCACTTAACCCACTATCGGCTAAATCAGTGTCCAGCAGTGTCGATTTTTCAGCAGGCAGCATTATTGTTCCTGCAGGTATTCAGGATCAAGACAATTGGGTTGAATTATTAAATGCAGCGCAAAATGAATTTGGTATTGAAATAACCCCTATTACTTCTGGGCTAACTTCAAAAGGTGCCGATTTGGGCTCACGCTCACTGGCGGTTGTTAAAGCACCAAAAGTGTTATTAGTGGGAGGCAGAGGAACTAGCCAATATGAAGTGGGTGAAGTGTGGTATTACCTTGACCGTTTTGTTGGGGTTGCGCCTACTATTGTTGAAATGCAGCGTTTAGGTCGCTTAGAGCTCAGTGATTACAGCCATATAGTGCTGGCACATGGCAACTATAATAGCTTGAGCGATGCGGACAAGGTAGCTATCAAAACATGGGTACGTAAAGGTGGTGTTATTTGGGGTCACAAAGGGGGCGCTAAGTTTTTAGTTGATCAGCAACTGTTAAAAACAAGCTACCTGTCTCGTCAAGATATTGCGAGTGCGTTTAAGACGGATGGACTCAGTTATGGTGATAAAGATGACTTAGCGGGTAGGCAGCGTATTGCAGGCGCTATTTTTAACACGAGTGTTGATTTAACTCATCCACTTACGTATTCGTTAGAGCGTAATACACTACCCGTATTCAAAAATAGCACATGGTTATTAGAAGCCTCTAAAGCACCATTTGTAAACGTTCTAGAGTATACCCAAAAGCCTTTATTAGCAGGTTTCACTGATGATATTAATGTTGAGCAGGTTGCGGGTGCAGCAGGCCTTGTGGCGCACTCATACGGCCGTGGTAATGTTATTGGTATGACAGATAATCCTGTATTTCGCGGGTACTGGTATGGCACTAGCCGTTTATTAAGTAACGCGTTGTTCTTTGGCCACGCATTTAGAGCTAGCAGCGAATAAGTTAGTGACCGAGTGGCGTTAAACAAGTAACAAATGCCCAAACTTGTTTAGCGCCAGCTTTTTTTAAGGCCACTGTTGCAGCATTGAGTGTTGCACCTGTGGTCATAACATCATCCACAACCGCCACAGTCTTCCCTTCTAAATTTTGATGGCAAATAAATGCATCTTGCAGGTTTTTAATGCGCTTCGCTTTGGTTAATGAAGACTGTGCATTGGTTTTTTTGTGTCTTACTAAATAGTCAATTTTGACGTTTTCGGTGGGTAAACAGTTAATCCATGTTTGAGCAACTTGATTATAGCCTCGCTGTAAAAAGCGTTTATGATGCAACGGCATAATAATAAAAAGCTCTGGCCACTTTTCACAATGCGTTTTTACTGTACTTACTTGTTGAGTAATTATTTGTTGTAGTACGTTCTTATAAAAAATTTGGTTACTAAACTTAAGTTGACTTAACCAACCATCAAAGGGTGGGCGATACCAGGCACAGGCCATTAAGTGATCAAATTGACAGTCTGGAAATAGCTCTGCTATGTCTGGCCGGTAAAGTAAATTTGGGTAAGTGCTTAAATCAAATAGGGGCAAATCAGTAAGGCAGTGCTGACAAATCCCAACATGAGCACTAACGGGGATTTTGCATCGCACACAAAAAGACGGAAAAAACCAATCAAGGATACCGGTTGCTTGGTTATTTAAGCTTGTCATTGCATTCATTCCTTTAAACGCTATTATGAGCGCTAAGTTTGGATGAGGAATGGTAAAAATGCAAAATGAGCTAGTGTTGTTGCACGGCTGGGGGATGAACCAAGGAGTGTGGCAAATCATCTTACCTGAGTTAGAGTTTTTACATGGCAGTACCGTAAGATGCATTGATTTACCGGGGTATGGTGAAAATCAGCATTGCCCGTCGCCCTATACGTTGCATGAGGCTGCTAAGCAAATAAGTGAGCAGCTAAAAGACAACTCCACTTTGATGGGCTGGTCATTAGGTGGTTTATTTGCACTGTATATTGCAAAACATTGGCCTGACAAAGTTGCGAAGGTTATTTTAGTTGCATCGACCCCTTTTTTCGCCGAGCAAGCGGACTGGCTAGGTATTAAACCGGATGTGTTGAATGCCTTTAAAGAGCAATTGGTGACACACCGAGAAAAAACCATTGAACGCTTTTTAGCAATTCAAGCGATGGGTAGTCACAGCGCCCGCGATGATATAAAAAAACTAAAGCAGCTATTAAATGAGCATCCCGCACCTAAAAATACTGCATTAACTGCTGGTCTTGATATTTTACAACAAGATGACTTGCGCGATTTATTTAAAGATATCTCGGTCCCTTTAAGGGGCGTGTTTGGCCGCCTTGACGCATTGGTTCCGTATCGTGTAATCAGTAAGATTAAGGCATTGAACGATGACTTTGAATACGAAGTGTTAGATAAGGCATCACATGCGCCATTTATCTCACATAAAGATGAATTTTTATCTGCCATCAAATCAATGCTTTAAAATTTAACTACCACAACCCAGTAAATATAAGGGGTTTATACTTTATTTTGTTTGTTTTATGAGCGATAATTAAAGTAAGTCTATCATTGGTGGAGGTGTAATATGCCAATCGGATCCGTATTTAATAATGGAGTAGAAGGGTTTAACCGTGCTAGCCAAGGTATTGAAAAGGCCAGCGCCGAGATTAACCGTGCCAGTATTGATCAACAAGATGATGCGCAACTTGCCCAGCAACGTCAATTGCAGGCTGCGCGCCCAGAAGAGGCCGTCACAGCCCCTGTGTCTCAACCTGCTCGAATAGATGAAGCCTTAGTTAATTTGAAGGTTGAAGAATTTAACGCTAAAGCAAATACGCAATCAATACAAACAGCGGATGAAGTGTTAGGCACGCTTATTGATGTGCGAGTTTAGTTACGTATGAACATTGTCACGCCATTTCCTAATGTAAATATAAACAGCGCGAATGTTTATACGGAAAGTGCTCGGCGTGACAATCAGCTTCGCGAAATCATCCCTCCCCCTGCTGCAACAAAACCAAGTAATGCCGAAAACAAAGCGCTCGGTGACAACGAAAAGGCAAAGTTACCGGGTTCTGCTGATAATGCCACCTATGATGCTAAAGGCAAAATAGCTGATGAAAGCGTTATTCAGGAACGTCAGCAAGGTGAGCAAAACCCTGATGATAATGAGCAGCAAAAAGAAGAAAAAAAAGAGCAGCAAGCCACAGAACAAGAAGAACTTGATGCTGCACAGATTAAAGAACTAAAAGCACGTGACACCGAAGTGCGAGTTCATGAGCAAGCTCATGCCTCCGTTGGCGGTCAATATGCAGGCTCCCCAAGCTATGAATATCAGCGTGGCCCTGACGGTCAAAATTATGCTGTTGGTGGTGAAGTACAAATCGACGTTGCTGAAATAGAAGGTGACCCGCAAGCAACGATCGAAAAAATGCAAACCGTGCGAGCTGCAGCGCTTGCGCCAGCAGAGCCTTCAGGTGCTGACAGAGCCATTGCCGCTGATGCCACGCAAAAACTGTCAGCAGCTCAAGTTGAGCTCACAAGTAAATCCAATGATGACGAAAGCGAGCAAGCTGGGGCAACGTTTAAAGTTGACAGTGCATTAACGGATGATGACCAAGCTATCAAAACTTCTAGCCCTGAAACAGCAACTGCAAAGCGTGACGCCGATGTTGACGCTCGTGCTGTAAGAGTTGCGCAGTTTTATCAAGGAGCTACTTCACCCTATGGGCAATCAGGGTTTTCAGCGACAATATAAGCCATATTGCTTTATCAATCCCTTCTCTTTACTTATTCAGTTTCACATTTGTTTACGTTTGAGTGCATATTCAGTTGTTTAAATATTATCAAACTGCTATTTTCCCTGCGATTTTTATTAAGGAAGACAATTAAATGAAATATGCAGTATTAGCAGGGGCTTTATCTCTTTTCTCAATCACCGCCGCCGCAAATGAAACATCACTTTTAAGTTATGATTATGTTGAAGCAGGCTACGCTAAAATGGACGTAGATGACATTGATAAGCTTAACTTTGATGGTTATGTTGTAAAGCTTAGCAAGCAAGTAAGCGATAATTGGTATCTAACAGGTTTATACGCCAGCACATCAGATGATCTTATTGAGAGCGAATCGCTGGATTATCGTGAGCTTTTTCAAAATGGTGATTATGTTGGTAATTCAACTTTGTACACAGAATCAAGTATAGAAATTGATATTACGCGCTTAGAGCTTGGTTTAGGGTATATCCAACAATTATCAGCAGTGACAAGTTTAGACTACAGCATTAATTTAGGCAGACTTAAGTTTGAATCGAAAAATGCTTTTGTAGTCGAAGAAAGGTTTAATGGAGTAGCATTTGATTCATACTCTGATGGCGGTTCGGACTCAAATAGCGCAGATATTCTTTCTGCGAATGTACAAGTAAGACATTTATTAACTGAACAGTTCGAAGTGAATGCAGGCTTAGGCTATGAGCGTCTACATGATGACGAGAGTGATAATAACGTTGTTTTAAAAGCTGGCTTTAACTACGCATTTACTGAAAAAGCAATCGTAGGTGCGGCATATCGCAATGTTAATGAGTATTCTGATTTGAGCGTTACGTTACGTTATAATTTTTAATACATAAACAACGCGTTTAAAGTGTTTAAAATGCCGCAACATTCGTTGCGGCATTTTTGGTTTACTTTTTCACTTTAGCGTTAGCAAACGCATCGGCAAACGCATTGCCCATCATCGCATTACCCGTATCGCGCTTAGGCTTTGCGGCACGCGCTTGATGGTTAGTGCTACGTGAGTTATTTTGCGGCTTTTGCTTAGCAGCAGCTGCCGGTTTATTGCTAGTGTCAATGTCATCGTCTAAGCGCATGGTAAAGCTAATACGCTTACGTGCAGCATCTACTTCAACGACTTTAACTTTAACTATGTCACCGGCCTTCACGATTTCGCGTGGATCAGAAATAAACTTATTAGTAATCGCTGAAATATGTACAAGGCCATCTTGATGTACGCCTACATCTACAAATGCACCAAAGTTAGCTACGTTTGATACAACACCTTCTAAGATCATACCTGGTTTTAAGTCAGAGATTTTTTCAACACCGGCTTTAAACTCAGCGGTTTTAAATTCAGGACGTGGATCACGGCCTGGTTTGTCGAGCTCGCTGATAATATCAGTGACGGTGGGTAGGCCGAATTTGTCATCAATATAGTCATTTGCAACTAGCTTGTTGAGTACTTCAGAATTACCAATCAGACTGTTTATATCTAAATGAGTTTGTTCACTAATTCGCTTCACGACAGGGTAAGCCTCAGGGTGAACAGATGAGTTATCCAGAGGGTCTTTACCGTTGCTTATTTTTAAGAAACCCGCTGCTTGCTCAAATGCCTTAGGCCCTAAGCGCTCAACTTTCTTAAGCTCTGAACGTTTAGCGAATGAGCCGTTAGCATCACGGTAATTTACAATATTTTGCGCAAGCGTTTTATTTAATCCAGATACACGGGTCAGCAAAGGAACAGACGCCATGTTTAAATCAACACCAACCGTGTTTACACAGTCTTCAACAACAGCCGTTAGCGTTTGACCAAGTTGACTTTGTGAAACATCGTGTTGATATTGACCTACACCAATTGACTTAGGCTCAATTTTAACAAGCTCTGCTAGTGGATCTTGTAAGCGACGGGCAATAGAAACCGCACCACGGATAGATACATCTAAATCAGGGAACTCTTTAGCCGCAAACTCAGACGCTGAGTACACCGATGCACCGGCTTCGCTGACAATGATCTTATTTAACTTCAACTCGGTGTTGGCTTTGATTAGCTCAGCAACCAACTTATCAGACTCCCGAGAAGCCGTTCCGTTGCCTATCGCAATAAGTTCCACTTTATGTTGACGACACAACTGCTCTAAAGTGCGCAGTGATTTGTCCCAATGATTTTGTGGAGCATGAGGAAAAATAGTCTGCGAAGCAAGTAACTTACCTGTGCTATCAACCACCGCGACCTTACAACCAGTACGAAGGCCAGGATCAAGGCCAAGTGTTGTGCGTGCTCCCGCAGGTGCAGCCATTAGTAAGTCTTTTAAATTTTTAGCAAAAACATCAATCGCACCGGTTTCTGCTTTTTCACGCATAGCAGCTAAAAACTCGTTTTCTAAATGTAAGCTCAGCTTAATTTTCCATGCCCATTGCACCACTGTCATTAACCAAGCACTGGCCGCTTGGTTTTTTATATCTAAGCGATAATGGTCGGCAATCATGATGGCGCAAACAATCGCAGCATCTTCGGCGCTTGGTTCAGGATTAATACTTAGTTGTAAAATACCTTCATTGCGTGCACGCAACATAGCAAGTGCACGATGAGAAGGGGTTTTCTTTAACGGCTCCTGATGTTCAAAGTAATCACGGTACTTTGCACCAGCTTGTTCTTGCCCTTTAATCACGCGAGCTTCAATTTGGCCGTGTTGGCTGATATGACTACGGAATTTAGCGAGCAGTTTTGCATCTTCAGCAAAGCGCTCCATCAGAATAAATTTCGCGCCTTCGAGCACAGCCTTGGTATCTGCAAACCCTGCATCACTATTAATAAATTGCTCTGCTTGTTGTTCAGGATTTAGTGATGCGTCTTTAAATAGGCTGTCAGCGAGTGGCTCAATACCCGCTTCAATGGCAATTTGACCTTTAGTACGACGCTTTGGCTTGTAAGGAAGATAAAGGTCTTCAAGCTCAGTTTTACTATCTGCATTATTGATATCAGCTTCAAGGCTAGCGCTGAGTTTATCCTGCGATTTAATGGTAGCTAATATAAACGTTCTTCGCTCTTCAAGCTCGCGTAAATAAGATAGGCGCTGTTCTAATAAACGTAATTGGGTGTCATCTAAGCCACCGGTTACTTCTTTACGATAGCGTGCAATAAAAGGCACAGTCGCGCCTTCATCAAGTAACTTTATTGCAGCAACAACTTGTTGCTGTTGAGCATTTAGCTCAGTGGCTAAACGTGCAGAGAGTGTGCTCATGCATAAACCTTTTCAAACGAAAAATAAAGCCAGTATTACTCTACTGGCACAATAGACTGGTTGAATAATATCACAGTACTAAGCAATGGAAAGGCCTTAAAAGCTGAGCTTTTAAGGCCTTATTAAAATCACTGTCACAACGCACAAAAAGAGTAGTTAATGTGGGTGATCCACATGCTCTAAAACTTCACTAAACGTATGTGCAATCGGGCTAATGTGCAATGGGATTGAAAATGTTTTAGTAATTTCTCTGGCTGAAATTAAGCCGCAAATTTCATTGTTTGCCGTCGTTACTAATAAGAACATAGCGCCGTGATGTTCCATAGTTTGCAGAGCATCACCAATACAGGCGTAGCTTAAACTTTGCATGCTAACGCCTGTTAAGTGAGAAATAGGGGTCATCACATAGCGTAAGCTAACATCAGCACGATTAACATTTAAACGTTGTGCAAGCATCATAATTTTAGCGCTTTGCAAATCAGCACTAGATACTAACCCTATGAGTTTTTCATTATCATCAACAACCAAAATAAAGTCCGTGTGCTGGCTGCTTGTTTGATATAGAGCATCGATAATGCTGGTATCAAAGTGAGCACGCAGTGGATCTTTTTGCGTAAAATTATTAACCATTTCTAGCGCTGGAGAGGTTAAATCAATAAGCGGTTGTGTTTCGCTATAAACATGAGATAACACGCCTTTAGATACATCTTGGGTACGTAATTCTTTAAAATTAGACATAATAGCCACCATTTAAGTTTATTTAATTTGTTAGTGAGAAAAGTGATTAACTAAATTAAATGACTTGGCGGCCCTCGTACCGAGGCGCGATTAAAAAGTGTGGCTAATTGAGGTTTCACATAATGTGAGAGTATTAATTCAGGAGGTGGTTGAAGCGCCCCTAAATTGAATCCGTTGGCATGTGTATCGATGTCAACGTCAAGGTTTGCTTGGTCGGGAATATCGCAAGCAATAAAGTGTATTGAGTGGGTGGTTGATATTTCAGAGTCATCAAAATCGTGAGCAAAAATAGACAAACTCACACTCATTAAGAGTGTAAATAACACGGCATTATTAATTAAGCGATGCATTAAGTTTGACATAACACGACCTTCCAAATACAACATCAAGTGCAAAATGCTTTACTTGAGTAACTTTATTTATAGTCCACTAACACACAATATACAATCAATTATTAACCTTATCTGAATTATCCTAGCTCACAGTTAGCTCAGTGTTTGCTTGCTTATTTTTCTCCTGGATACTCAATATGATTGATGTACCATTCTTTTTTGCCTTGTGGGGTAGTGACATAAAACTCATCATCCACTTGTTTTTTTAGTAAAGCTCGTGCCATTGGGGAGTCGATAGAAATATAGTCTTTACGGTCATAAATTTCGTCAGGACCGACAATTCTAAACTTTAATACTTCACCTTGTTCGTTTTCGACTTCGACCCACGCGCCAAAGAACACTTTGCCGGCTTGCTCTGGTGAATAATCAATGATTTGCAAATCAGGCATACGCTTGCGTAAATAACGTACTCGGCGGTCTATTTGCCTAAGTAATCGTTTATTGTATTGATAATCTGCATTTTCAGAACGGTCACCAAGGCTCGCTGCCCAGCTTACGATTTTTGTGACTTCAGGGCGTTTAACATTCCAAAGGTGGTCATGCTCTTGTTGTAATTGTGAGTACCCTTCGCGGGTGATTAAGTTGGTTTTCACTGTTTTTTCTCAAAATATTTAATCAAAAAGGGATAAGAATCAGCCTGACTTGTCCTAGTTGTTTGAAATGTTGTGTAACAATCTAATTAAGCAATTAGTTTTTTATTCGTAAAGTTTCATTTATATTAACTATTAACAAGTCAAAAACAACAAGAATGAAAGTTATGGGACACGAAACTACAAAAGTACTAGTCGTCGATGATGATATGCGATTGCGCAGTTTATTAGAGCGTTACTTAGTTGAGCAAGGGTTTATTGTACGCAGCGCCGCTAATTCAGAGCAAATGGACAGGCTTTTAGAGCGTGAAAACTTTCATTTAATGGTACTTGATTTAATGTTGCCTGGTGAAGATGGCTTATCTATTTGCCAGCGTCTGCGTCAAAAAGAGAATGAAATTCCTATTGTTATGCTAACAGCTAAAGGTGATGAAGTTGATCGTATTATTGGATTAGAGCTCGGCGCTGATGATTATATCCCCAAGCCCTTTAACCCACGTGAATTATTGGCACGTATTAAAGCAATTTTACGCCGTCGCGCA
This sequence comes from Pseudoalteromonas sp. KS88, assembly GCF_004766475.1. Taxonomy (NCBI): domain Bacteria; kingdom Pseudomonadati; phylum Pseudomonadota; class Gammaproteobacteria; order Alteromonadales; family Pseudoalteromonadaceae; genus Pseudoalteromonas; species Pseudoalteromonas sp. KS88. Next base: position 1,895 of record NZ_PYHV01000020.1, on the reverse strand, counting down.
AAAGAAGTACCCGGCGCGCCTGCCGCTGAAGAGAATGAAATTAGTTTTGGTGAATTTGCACTAAACCTCGCTACACGAGAGATGACTCATGGCGACAAAACAATGTCGTTAACCAGTGGTGAGTTTGCAGTGTTAAAAGCGTTGGTTACTCACCCAAGAGAGCCGCTTAGCCGTGATAAATTAATGAACTTAGCGAGAGGCAGAGATTACAGCGCGCTTGAGCGTAGCATTGATGTACAAGTGTCACGATTGCGCCGAATGATTGAAGAAGACGCTGCTAATCCCCGTTATATCCAAACTGTATGGGGATTAGGTTATGTGTTTGTTCCAGACGGTGAAAAATAACCTTTTATGAGTATGTTTCCCAAAAGTGCATTTGGTCAAACGGTGTTTTTGGTGGCGGCATTATTGCTTATAAACCAAGTTGTGTCGTACATCACGGTGAGTCTGTATGTCGTTAAGCCGACGATCGAGCAGGTAAATCTTATTTTAGCTAAACAAGTTAAAACAGTGTTTATTGACTGGGAAGACGGTGTCGAAATTAGCAATGAAGTATCAAATAAGTTTTTCGAGATCACTGGTATAGAAGTAATGACTCAGCGCCAAGCAATGTCTGAAGGGTTGGGACAAACTCGTGAATACCCGATGCTGTCGCGAAGTATGTCTGAGCAGTTAAACGGCTCAGCCAGAGTGCGGATCAGTCAAATAGGTCCTTTGGTTTATTGGGTTGAAGCACCTCAGGCCCCTGGCTATTGGGTCAAAGTTCCGCTGACAGGATTCAAAGATAATAACCTCGAATTTTTAACTTTCTACCTATCAAGTATTGGCTTTTTAAGTGTGTTAGGTGGGTGGCTATTTGCACGACATTTGAATCGACCATTAAAAGAGCTACAGCAGGCTGCAGTGAAGGTGGGTGTAGGGGATTTTTCGACCAAGCTTGAAGAGCATGGATCGATTGAGGTTATGGAAGTAACCAGAGCCTTTAATCAAATGTCGCGTGGTATCGCTGCGCTTGAGAACGATCGACGATTATTAATGGCGGGCGTATCTCATGATTTACGCACACCACTTACACGTATTCGCCTTGCCACCGAAATGATGTCGGCAGAAGAAGATTACCTACGAGAGGGGATCATCTACGATATCGAAGACATGAATGCCATTATCGACCAATTTATTGAATATTTACGCCACCATAAACGTGAAGAGCTTGCGCTCGAAGACTTAAATGCGATTGTCTCTGAAGTGGTGCATTCTGAACAAAAGCATCAACGTAATATTCGCTTTATTGAAAATCCAAATCTCGATAACGTACCGTTAAGTATGGTGGCAATTAAGCGCGTAGTAACCAATATGATTGAAAATGCCATTCGTTACTCTGATGACGATATAGAGGTTGAAACCGCGCTGAGTCACGATAAAAAGTATGCCATTGTAATGGTTAACGACCATGGCCCAGGTATTCCAGAAAGTGAGCTTGAAACAGTGTTTGAGCCCTTTAAACAAGGCGACACAGCCCGAGGGAGTGAAGGCAGTGGGCTTGGTTTAGCTATTATCAAACGAATTATTGATATGCATGACGGAAAAGTAAAATTAGTGAACCGCCCTCAAGGGGGGTTAAGTGCACAGATTTTTCTCCCTTTTAAATGAGTGATTTAAACTCAGGTACGTAACCTGATGGAGTATTCATGTATATACCGGGGTTGTAGACAAAATCGACGATGGTAAATTTACTAAATTAAAGCAGCTAATGGGCAAAGGTAAGTGGCATTATATCTTTGTATATGGTGTGCTTGGTTGGGGAGTTTCAACAGCTATTTTGTTTTCGCTAATACAGGTTTTTTGAGGCGAAGCCGCTTTTTTTGCTATATTACCTGTCTTGTCCTGAAATGTGT